>CAYYEC010000122.1:8913-9424 GCA_964470745.1 uncultured Eubacteriales bacterium
GTCCACATTTGTTGGAACAAGAATTTCTGGTATGTCAAATCCAAGGCTTTTCAAATTATTCAAGAATACTTCATCAGGATATTCCCGTAAAATCATAATATCCTGTGACCTACAAAGAAGTAAATTCATTTCTTCAACTCTATTTACAATTGCTTTTTCATTTCTATCTACTACACCCTGAGTTACCTTATTCCAATATTTTTCTGCTCCAATATTGCATATCCAAATGATAACTCCTTCATCCCTCTTGGAAGTAAGTAATTCGATAAGGTTAAATTTATCTCTCATTTTTTTCTAAAGAATTCTTTAAAAAAAGACCCGCCTGTCCTTTTATAAAGTCTTCTTTTTTCCCCCTCTCTCTCAAAACGTGCAAACAATCCTTATAATGCAAAACTTCAGCAGGCAAAGGATGGCTTAAAAATAGAGCAGGGCTGTTTGTTAAGCCATATGCGCCGGAATTCTCTACTACCAAAACATCTCCTACTTCTATTCTAGGCAAATGAATTTGTTG
>CAYYEC010000123.1:0-9390 GCA_964470745.1 uncultured Eubacteriales bacterium
TAATATACTTAACAGATCACAAGTAACGTAATTTCTATTAATATCTTACTCAATAATTCCAGCATTTTTTAATAACTTTTTAACTGTATCTGTAGGTTGAGCACCATTTTTTATCCACTTTAATGCTTTCTCACTATCGATTTTAACAGCTGAAGGCTCAACAAGAGGATTGTAAGTTCCTATTTCTTCAATAAATCTTCCATCTCTTGGATATCTTGAATCAGCAACTACCACTCTGTAGAAAGGACTCTTTTTAGCACCCATTCTTCTTAATCTCATTTTAACTGCCACGTTTTTCACCACCCTTCAATATAGTTAACTGTAAACTTTATTAAAACGGTAATTTGAATCTACCTAATCCTTTTTTACCGCGCTTACCCATATCACTCATCATTTTAAACATCTTCTTGAGCTCTTCGAATTGTTTTAATAATCTATTCACTTCTTGAATAGAAGTTCCACTACCGGCAGCTATTCTTTTTCTTCTGCTTCCATTTATTATAGATGGATCATTTCTTTCTTGTTTTGTCATTGATTTAATTATTGCTTCAACATGACCCATTCTTTTATCATCAACATCTATATTTTGCAAAGCTTTGGTGTTCATTCCGGGCATCATTCCCAAAACCTGGTTTAATGGACCCATGCTTTTTAATTGCTGCATTTGATCAAGAAAATCATCTAAGGTGAACTGCTGGGATCTCATTTTCTTTTCAAGTTCAAGAGCTTTCTTTTCATCAAAAGAGTCTTGAGCCTTTTCAATTAAACTTAATACATCACCCATACCCAGAATTCTCGAAGCCATTCTGTCAGGATAAAATTGTTCCAAATCGCTTAATTTTTCACCTATACTTGCAAACTTTATTGATTTCCCGGTTACTGCCTTAACTGATAAAGCAGCTCCTCCCCTTGTATCACCATCCATTTTAGTTAAAACGATTCCATCTATTCCTAACTTTTCATTGAAATTTTCTGCTACATTAACAGCATCCTGACCTGTCATAGAATCTACAACAAGTAAAATTTCATGAGGTTTAACAGAAGACTTAATATTCTGCAGCTCCTCCATTAATTCTTCATCAATATGAAGTCTACCGGCAGTATCTATAATCACTAAATCGTTTTGATTTGATTTTGCGTGTTCCAAAGCTGCTTTAGCAATATTTACAGGATTTACTTTATCTCCTATTGAAAAAACAGGAACATCCAATTGATTACCAACAACTTGCAGCTGTTTTATTGCAGCTGGTCTATATACATCACAAGCAACTAGCAAGGGGTTTTTACCTTGTTTTCTTAAAAGATTTGCTAATTTTCCTGATAGAGTTGTTTTACCTGCTCCCTGCAGTCCTACTAACATTAGTACAGTGGGCGGCTTTGATGCAAAAGTTACTTTACTAGGAACCTTTCCCAATAACTCAATCAACTCTTCATGTACAATTTTTACTACTTGCTGCCCGGGTGTAAGACTTTCTAAAACATCTTGCCCAACAGCTCTTTCAGATATATTATTTACAAATTGTTTAACAACTTTAAAATTTACGTCTGCTTCAAGTAAAGCTAATTTTATTTCCCTCATCATAGCTTTAACATCTTTTTCTGTAACTCTTCCTGTACCACGAATTTTTTTAATTGTTTCTTGAAGCTTGCCTGATAAACCTTCAAAAACCATAGTTCAAACTCCTTAAATATAATTTATATTTCAATTATATTCTTTATTTTTTCTTCAATATTATCAATTACTTTACTGTCTCTATCACTCAAGACATTTTTATCTATGCTTTGCAATAAATCCAGTATCTCTTTAATGCTGTCTTTTTGCAAGGTAAATTTCTTTACTAATTCTATTCTTTCTTCATAGCTTTCAAGAAGATTTTTACCTCTCTTTATATTATCATATACTCCCTGCCTACTTATACTAAGTTGTTCTGCTATTTCTCCCAAAGAGTAGTCATTATTAAAATGTAAGTCCAATATTTCATATTGTCTTTCCGTAAGCAGCTGTCCATAAAAGTCCATTAATAGACTTATCTCAAACATTTTATCCATAATTAATCCCACTTTACTATTCTTCTTAAAAAGTTTGTTTTAAAAAACTTATTTCTTTCATGCCACATAATATAAGAATAATATGTTACTTACCAAGAAGAATAGTTCCTCTGCTTATCGCAGCGCATTCTTCATGTGTCTACATCTATCTGCTGCGATATGTAAAGCTAATTTACTTTACACCTAATTTTAAAGTATGAATTTATTTTTGTCAAGGAAAAAATAATAATAATAAATTATTTATTTTTAAAAATCTACGTATCAAAAACACCCTCAAGAGCTAATCTATATAAAAGCTCTTGGGGGCATTAATGTTGTAATTATAATGCAGCGAAAGTATATTCTCCATTTTCCTTTATGTCATAGAAATCGGAATAATCAATTTCAAAGATATTTTTTCTTACACTAGCAATATTTATCTTATTCTTTATCAGATAAGTTAATGTCCCACAATAAGCTATATCACCTTGTAATATAGCTCCATATATTATTCCATCTTTTTCAATGATCTTTTTATAATCATCTTTATCCTTGTATATATGCACATTATAGCTATCATCAGGTGCTTCTATAAGACCCAGGGATACAGTCTGAATTTCTTTAAAGTTAAGAGAGTTTCTAAGCCCAAATGTATCATCTAAATGTTTTTCTTTTCCTGCCATATTAAACGCCGCAGTTATACCTTGCTTTACTGCCAAAGGCCATATGGGATTAATAGCGCAAACATCTCCTGCAGCATAGATATCAGATACATTAGTAAGACAAGTATCATCTATGATAATTCCCTTATCAATATTTATCGTACTTTGCGGAATAAAATCTATATTGGGTCTAACTCCAGTAGCTACTACCACCATTTGGCAGCAGATCACCTCTCCATTACTAAGCTTTAAAGCTTTTACTGAATCTTTTTCATCTAATATTACTTCCTCCGCCTTTACTCCTGTATAGATTCTTACTCCTTCTTCTCTAAATCTATCTTCATATTTTTTTGCTGCCTCTTTGTCTAATTGCATTGGTAATATTCTATCAGCAAGTTCTACCAGGGTAATGCTTGCATCATATCTCATAAGTCCTACTACAGCATCTATACCTACCAAACCCGCTCCTAATACTATCAAATCCTTAACATCCTTAATTTTTTCTTTTATTACTTGGACATCTTCAATGTTGCGTAAACTATATACACCCTTAGCTTCCCTTAGATTTTTAACAGGAGGTATAAAGGAAGAAGCTCCTGTAGCAATAAGTAGTTTATCATAACTTAAAATATTATCATCATCCAGTACTACACTTTTTACTTCCAAATTGATACTTTTAGCAATTTTACCTTTTAACCATGTAATTTTATTATCCTCAAACAAATTGTCTTTTATAAAATTAAGGCTTTCAACAGTTCTATTATTACTTATCACATGATGCAGCATACACCTTGAATAAATTTGTTCATCCTTTGAAATCACTGTTATTTCTCCATCTTTATCAAGTGTTCTAAGGGTTTTAGCACAGTTTATTCCTGCTGCACTAGCCCCTAAAATCAAATATTTCATTTATGATTCACCCCCATCAATATAAAGACATCCTGTAGGACAGTTTTCTACACACCTGGGAATATCTCTTCCATCACACATGTCGCATTTAATTACAACTTCTTTTTTTACTTCATCAGCTTTTAATACACCATATGGGCATGACATCACACACATAAAACAAGACGAACATTTTTCTTTGTCATAAGATACTGTTCCGCTTTCCATATCCTTTGTCATAGCTCCGCTCATGCATGTATATACACATTCCGGTTCGTCACAATGTCTGCATAAAATAGGAGATGGCCCCTTTTTACTATCTAATGATATATGATTCCTGCTTTCATTTGATAAATCAAGTAAATCTAAATCAAATATATTTTTGCCCTTTTCATTATGTTCTGCCATACAGCCTAAAACACAGTTTAGACATGCCATGCATAGTTCTTTTTTTACTTTAATTCTATTCATAATATAAAAACACTCCTTTACATTTTTATAAAGTTATTTTCTGATTTCATAAACTATGCAATGACACTATTTTCTGCTTCTCCAACTTTAAGTCCAAGAGCCTTTCTTCTTTCAATAATTATATTTTCCAGTATATCAGCTGTTTTAACTACATCATCATTTACTATTAATTGCCCTCCAGTAATATTGGGTAAAGCATTAGTCAGTACGTCAGTAACAACTTTGCTGCCTCCAATAAAAGGCGATATGGCAAGATGTAATGGAAGTCCCAAAGCTAAGCCAAAAGCTCCATCAGCTAAAGCCTGTTCCTCAAGCCATTGAGGCGCTGACAATACCAATGGCAGCTGTGGTATGTCAACTCCCAGAGTTCCAGCAAGTTCTGCTGCCACCATTTCAAGTCTTCCTATAGCAAGACATGGGCCAAAATTAAGCACAGGAGGAATCCCTAAACTTTCACATACTTCCTTTAAGGAATCTCCCGCAAATACAGCCGCTTTCGGAGACATAAGTCCTACATTTTCCAAGCCTCCACTGGAGCAGCCAGCTGATAAAACTATAATATCTCTTTTTATGAGTTCTTTTGTAAGTTCTACTGTAAATATATCATGGCCCTTTGCTGTAAGGTTGGAACATCCCACTACTCCAGCCACACCTTTAATTTTTCCGGATGCAATAAGATCTATAAGTGGAGCCCATGTATTTCCTAAAAAGCCTTTTAGAGATTCTTCGCTTACTCCCGTTATAACATCATCACTTCCGTGATTAGGAACATCTATTTTCACGCTGCTTCTTCGTTTTAAATAACTATCCTTTGCTTTGTTTATTATTAATTCCGAAATTTCCGCTTCTTTTTCTTTACTAAACGGAACATAATCAGCATTGGATTTTTTTGCAACATCATCCAGACACAACATATCTACCATAAATTCACTTGCAAGTGGCTCTATTCCCGGGAGAGTACAATTAAACTCTGAGACTATCAAGTCTATACCACCTGTTGTTATGAGGCTTTCACTTGTAAAATTGTTACCTGCATGACCTGAAAATACATCTTTATAATGTTCTCCCCTTAACTGCAAATCCTGACCTACACAGGTACAACCCACCAACTTAAAGCCTTTTGCACCGATACTCTGAGCTAACACTGTTACATCCTCGTCAATCAACCTTTCCTGTAAATGAGATATAGTAGAATGTTGATGCCCTGTAATCATAATATTGATATAATCTTTATCTACCACCTTAAAACCTACTGAAGCCTGTCTTATTACAGGCTCTCCAAGCATTATATCATTAAGAAGGTTTGTTAGCCCAAGTCCGTATAAGCCTGTTGAAATACCTAAGTTCAAGCTATGTAATAGCATATCTACAGGATCGCTGCTAAGGTTTGTGGAACTTTTAACAATCGCATCGAAAACTTCAGACTTAGCTCCGCCCGGGAGTATATTTAGCTCTTTCCATTTTTTAAATCTTGGGCCGTATGCCATTTTTTCTATTAATTCCATTTTTTCATCTCTTGGCTTATATAAATCATTTAATACTTTATCTGCTACTTTTACAGCCTTATCATGTATATTATCCGTTTCTATTTCAAAAAGCTCTGCTAATTCATTAAGAACTCTTTCACTCTTAATTACGCCTTTATTTTTTCCTACAGCTTTTAAATTTTTTGCCGTGTTTTCTACTATATGAAGATAACAGGCAGACCCTGAAGCTACAGCTCTTAAGAAATTTCTAGCTACTATTGTGTCTGCAGTAGCACCACATACACCTCTTGGAGATTTTGGAGTTATTCTACATGGACCATTAGAACATAATCTGCAGCATACTCCCAACTGCCCAAAACCACATTTAATCTTTTGCTGCTCTACTCTGTTAAAAGATGTTTCATAATCCTTCCCTGCAATAAATTCTTCCAGAACTACATCAGCTGATTTACACATTTTCATTTTCAAAATCCTCCCTATAATAATATACTATTTTAGTGTAGTTTTATGTAAAGTATACCTTTTAGGTATACTTTTATTTAAAAATATTAGCTGCTTAAATCTTTAAAATTAATACTATCCAATTCTTTTATTAATACATCTTTTACTTTTCCCAAAGCTCTATGTATATCACATTTGTTTGTTCTGTTTATGTTACAAAAAGCTTCATCATATAGACATCTATTAACACATATTGTTCCATCTATTGCTTCTATTACTTTTTTAAATGTTATGTTTTCAGGCTTTTCTTTTAAAGCGTATCCTCCGTTAACTCCTCTATAAGCTCTAGTTAAGCCTGTTTGTGTAAGTTTTCTTAATATCTTCAATGTAAACCTTGTGGGAATCCCCTCTTTAGTAGATAAGGTATTAGCATCTATTCTATTTTCCATTCCTAACTTTGAGAGAAATAGTATTATTCTCATTGCATAGTCTGCCTCTTGGGTTATTTTCATAACATTCACTCCGTAATTTACGCTAATCTAATCTGTACTTTTTTGGTGTAGTTTCATAATAATATATTGTTTAAAAATTGTCAATCTTTTTTTCTATAATAATACTATAAAAATAATAGTTCCTCTGTTTACCAAAGAGTTCTTTATACGAAAAATTTCTTTCATATGTTGACTATGATTGCCAGCCAAAGGGTATTTTTCATATACTTGCAGCTATCCGCTGGGATGTGATAATATTGTATACAAGTCTTAAATATTTATAAAAGAAACGAGGTAATAAAATGGATAACCTGGTACAAAGAATTAATGAACTTTCAAAAAAATCCAAGTCAGTAGGACTAACTGATGAAGAGAAGCTTGAACAACAAAAATTAAGACAAAAATATATAAGTGGGTTTAGAAACAATTTAAAATCGACTCTTGACAATGTAGTTATTGTAGATAAGCATGGTAATAAATCTAAACTTAAAAAAACTTCTACTCCAAAAACTGAACAATAGTTAAACGCGTTTTTTACTTTTAAGAATTAGACATCTATATATTTTTTTGATATGATTACACTTAATGAATTCTAATTTTTTTAGAAAATAAGCTGAAGGGAATTAAAATTAATGAAAAATAATGTACTCGCAAGTGTAAATGGTAAAAATATTACTGAAAGTGATATAGAAAATATTATAAAATCACTTGGCCAACAAAGAGCCTCTCAATTTCAAGGCGAAAAAGGTAAGAAAATACTTTTAAATGAAGTTGTAAAACAAGAACTAATGTTTCTTGATGCCAAAGATAGCAATTTGGAAAATGACGAAGAATATAAATACCAGTTAGAAAAGCTTAAAGACAATCTTTTAAAGGAATATTCAGTTTCTAAGCTTCTGCAATCAGTAAAAGTTGAAGACAGTGAAATTGTAGACTTTTATAATAAGAACAAAGCTCATTTCACAACTGGAGAAAGCGTTAAGGCAAGTCATATTCTTGTGGAAGATGAAGAAAAGGCTAATAATATTTTGGAAGAGATTAATAATGATGTTTCATTTGAAGATGCCGCAATGAAACATTCCATATGTCCTTCAAATACCAATGGCGGAGATTTAGGATTCTTTACAAAAGGAAAAATGGTTAAAGAATTTGAAGAGGCTGCATTCTCTATGAAATTAGATGAAATTAGTAAGCCTGTTAAAACTCAATTTGGGTATCATATAATTAAATTAACTGAAAGAAAACCTGCTCAAATTCATTCTTTAGATGAAGTAAAAGATTCAATTGTTCAGCAATTGACAGGACAAAAGCAAAATGAGGTTTATAATAATAAAGCAAATTCTTTAATGAGTAAATATGAAGTAAAATTTTTCTAGAAACATTCTTCAAAAACTTATTATAGATATAAGTACAATCATTTATAAAAAGATCGCTCTATTGAGTGATCTTTTTTATAGGTTTGTATCAGATGTTCAAACTATTCTCCACTACCAACAGCTGCCTGTGCTGCACACCACCAAAAGAGGATTACCACTGATTAAATGACAAATCCGATTTGAATATGCCATTAACTCACCAAATGCACGATATTGAGGATTCTCACCGTGTGCGTAAAAATGAGGAGGACAATCAAAATCTGGGAACTGTGCTGGTGAAAACCCATGGGGAACATAATAATTCACTCCACGTACAAGAAAATGATCTATCAGATATTTCTGTAACCTTACACCACACTGCCAGCCGTATACGCCAAAATTTTTATGAACACTTTGGTTAGCCAGGCTTCAACTTCTAACTAGAAAACAGCTTCTTGCCCATAAATACTTTATTTTTATTGTATACTATATTTCCCAAGCCACCATCTACACGAATTTTATCTTCTCCCACCTCTTTTGCCAGAAATGCCTGCTGCCCCATAAAATAAAATGGAACATCGTCTGCCTTTCCTAACATAATATCGTCGCATACATCTATTACCGAAGACAACATATCTTTAGATGCATCGCCTAATCCGTGCGAAAGATAAACCTTATCATATTTCCCTCTGGTCAAGGAATCCAGTTTTAGTAAAACACCCTTATATTCTTCTATGGAAAGAACACAATCATCAAAGAGAAAAGTGAATGTATTGCAGGCATCCCCTAACAGTAATACGCGTTCTTCCCTGATTAGTACTGTCATACACCCCTGCGTATGTCCCGGTGTGTTATAAAATTCCAGATTAATGCCACCCAAATCAAAAACCATGCCATCCTTCAATTCCTTAAAATCCGGCTTGACAAGCTTAACATAGTTATGCTCCTCAATGGGTGGGATGTTTCCTGCAAGGCTCATTTTAATATAATCATACCGTACCTCATAGGATTTGTGCTTGTTAAAAATCTCATTATCTGAGGAATTCATATACACTTCATCAAACTCCGGCGCTCCCATTGCATGGTCCACATGTCCGTGCGTTAAAAATACTACTATAGGCTTATCTGTAATAGTCTCAATATATTTCCTAAGGCTGCCTATTCCGCATCCGGTGTCGATTAGAGCGGCTTTTTCATTTCCTTCCAACAGGTACATCATCTCTTCTGTCAGTCCATAAATTCTGGTTACTGCAGGTGATATTTTTTCGTGTTTGAATATAGTCATCTACAACTCCTCTTTTCGCTCTATTAATGTGCTAATCCTGCTTGGATTACCATGCTCCCAAAGGTTATCATCTTACCTAAATATGACTTGCAACTTCAAATGCATCCCAAATTCCGTACATAATGTTGGCAACTCTTCTTGCATCTCCAATCAGATATATCTCACGAACCTCGAACTCCAATTCATGATACAGTCTATTCTCTTCTTTATAGCCAACTGATAAAATCGCACTGTCACATTTTATTTCTTTATCCCCCAGTGAAGTCAGCATCTTCAATACAC
>CAYYEC010000124.1:0-9382 GCA_964470745.1 uncultured Eubacteriales bacterium
TGGTGCAGAACAGTACAATTAAAAAATTTAAGAATAACAAGCTGCTTTTTACGAAAGCAGGAAATTCAATTTCAAATTGGATTGATGAGCTCACCGAACAAAAAAAGGGAAGTGTTTGGGGAGGAAGCTCAGTTTCTCACATGTTGTATGGATTAGCTGTTAAAATGGGGTGTGACCCTATTATACTCATTGGACAGGATTTAGCATACTCTGAACAGGGATTTTCCCACACAAAAGAAGCCAAAAATATTATGGAACATATAGATGTACAAAATGCGGAAACTTATGTGGAAGATATAAATGGAAATTTAATACCCAGTAATTACAGGTGGAAAAGATTTCTCCACTTTTTTGAAAGAGCTATTAAAGACACACAGGCAGCGGTAATTAATGCTACCGAAGGAGGGGCATGTATCAAGGGGGCAGTTGTATCAACACTTAAAGAAGCTGTAAACAAGTATTTTATATCAAAAGTGCCTGATTTTGCCCAAAGAGTAAAAGAAATGTCAACACCCAAAGAAGAACAGTTGAGATATATAAAAAATCTTAATCAAAGCCTTGAAAAGGTGATAAAAAATTATAAGAAAATATTTGACCTGGTGCAGGAAACAGACAAATTTTTATTTAAAGACAATAAATTAATGAATGAAGAATTGGAAGGTATTAAATATGAATTTACCAATATGATAAAAGAAGTGTCATTATTAACTGATAATAATAAAGTATCTAAAGATATTTATGCTTTTAATTTTTTAAAGGTTAGTGAACGCTATAGTGAATTATCTAAAGAACTATCCGGGGAAATGCAAAAAGAAAAAATTATAGATATAGCAAAAGATTTTATACAGGATATAATTTTATATACAAAAAAAACATTACGAGTATTAATAATTCATTATATTAAATCCTGCCAGGTATTGAATGAAAAAAAAGAAAATGAATTATTAAAAGAATTAATGTGGATTTTGGATGACGAAGAAGCCAGATTATCTGAAAGAGTCAGAAGAGGATATTAATATGTTTTTAAATATTTGCAGTGAATTATTATATGAAATAGACAAGAGTTATTTGGATTTATTTACAAACGGCAGGGAATATTATGCCTTTAATGGAGTAAAAAATATTACTGAATTATTGGAAAAGCTTTTAACTATAAAAGAAAACGATGCTGCCATGTTTAATGAAAAAATAATTATTTCATTAAATGGAATTATTAAAATTTTTCCTGATTTAATGGGAGCAATTGGCAAGAGGGATTCAGTATTGGTTTCAGATATTTTATTTTTTATTTTAAAACCTGAATTGGAATATTTAAAAAGTATTTATAAAGAAGGATAAAAGTAATGATTGTAAATGACAAAGAATTTTATAATAAAATAAATACAATACAAATTGATTATGAAAGATATGTAATTGAAAATACAATAAGTAATAAAGATACTTTGATTATAAATGGAATTTTTATTCACAGTATGTTTAATCCTGAAGGACAGGGAGAAATATTTGCAGAGCAAAATTATTCAGAACAAAATGATTTATTTTTATATGGTGTTGGTCTGGGTTATCATATAATAGCATTGTATAATAAATTAAAAGGCAGTCAAAGGTTATATATATTGGAAACAGATTATTTGGCTGTAAAGCTGGCACTTGACATAAATAAAAGCCTTAAATCTGTTCTGCAAAGCCCAAAAGTGTTATTTATGTGCTCAGATGACATAAATAAAATTAACGGCTTTATAGAATCAATTAACACAAAAACCCATACTATATATTATGAACCCTCTTTAAGACAAATGCCTCAACATTTAAGAATATTAAAAAAATGGTTTGAAAACTTTAAAATTGATCTTAACTCATCACGATTTAATAAAAAAATGAATGAAAATCACAATAAAAATATAAGATATAATTACCCGAATTTTATTTCCTTGTTTGCCTGTCAATTTAAAAATATTCCTTGTACCCTTATTTCTTCAGGACCTTCAACAGAAGAGAAGAAATATTTGCTGAAAAGTATAAGAAAGTCTTCTCTGGTATTTTCAGCAGGCAGAAATACAAAGTATTTGTCAAAGGCTGAATTATTGCCTGATGCATGGTTTGAAATTGATCCACAGGATTTGGTTGGAGAAAGATATAGAAATTTAAATAATACGGTTCCCCTTGTATTTTTATCTACAGTTAGTGAAATGGCAGTAAAAGAATATAAAGGAGATAAAGCAGTATTATTATCTGAGGAACGGTCTGAAACTGATTTTATTGCCAGCGGATACAGTACTGTATCTGCAACAATGCTAGAGGCTGCAGTAAGGCTGGGGTGCAATCCAATTATTTTAATAGGACAGGATTTGTGTTATATAAACAAGTCCAGCCATGTTAATGAGAAAAATAATTTAATTGTTACAGATATAACACCCAAAATTTTATGTAATGATGGAAATGTCAGATATACAAATAATAGTTTTTTAAGACATAAAGAATCTATAGAAAAAATTGTTGAAAGCTACCCGGGTGTTGACATTTATACAACATCCTATAGAGGAGTTAAACTTAAAGGGATAAGGTATATTACTGATAATGAAATCGTTATGCTGACTCAAAAAACAATAAATAAAGAAGAATTCTTTAAGCAAATAAATAAGAATCAACCTTAAAAAAAAATATTACTTTGTCGATATATATAACGCATAAAAGATTCTGAAATTTTATTTTTATGATTTATATAGTAAATAATATAAAATATTAATTTATTTTGAGGTGTTAAATAATGTTGAATAATAAAACGATTTTAGTTACAGGCGGAACAGGTTCATTCGGGAAAAAATTTATACAAATGACATTGGAAAAATATAATCCTAAAAAAATAATTATTTATTCAAGAGATGAATTTAAACAGAGTGAGATGGTAAAAAAGTTTAAAGAACATATTCATAAGCTTAGATTTTTTATTGGAGATGTCAGAGACCAGGAAAGATTATACAGAGCTTTTGATAAGGTTGACTTTGTAATCCATGCAGCAGCCATGAAGCAGGTTCCTGCATGTGAATATAATCCCTTTGAAGCAATTAAAACCAATATACATGGAGCAAAAAACGTTGTAGATGCAGCAATTGACAGAGGAGTTAAGAAAGTTGTTGCACTATCAACAGATAAAGCTGTTAATCCAATTAATCTATATGGTGGTACAAAATTAGTATCGGATAAGCTTTTTATATCTGCAAATGCATATGTAGGAGGAAAAGATACTGTTTTTTCAGTAGTCAGGTATGGTAATGTTGCTGGCAGCAGAGGATCGGTAATTCCTTTTTTTAAAGAACTTATAGATAAAGGAGAGACAAATCTCCCTATTACTGATTTTCGTATGACCAGATTCTGGATTACACTGGAAGAAGGAGTGGAACTTGTATTTAAAGCTTTAGCGGAGTCAAAAGGTGGTGAAACATATATATCCAAAATACCATCATTTAAGATAACAGATTTGGCAAAAGCAATCAAAAGAGATGTTTCTATTCATGAAGTGGGGATAAGAGAGGGAGAGAAACTTCATGAAGTTATGATTACAAAGGATGATTCAAGAAATACTTATGAGTATGACAGCCATTATATTATTTATCCATACTTTGATTGGTGGGATCCTTCCAAAAATTTAAAAAGCGGGGGAAAGCCAATTGAAGAAGGATTTGAGTACAATTCCGGTACAAATGAAGATTGGCTAAATGTTTATAATTTAGAAGAAAGAATAAAGAAGTTAAAAATATAATACGGTAATTTAGGAAAGTTGGACATAATATGAAAATTGGAGCAATTGTTCAAACCAGAATGGGCTCAACAAGGCTGCCGGGAAAGGTTATGCTTGATATTAAAGGAAAGCCGGTAATACAGCATGTAATTGAAAGACTAAATCAATCTAATCATCTTGATGAAATAATTATTGCCACAACTACTTTGGAGCAGGATGCTATTATAGCAGAACAGGCAGATAAAAATGGAGCAAAATACTTTAGGGGAAGTGAAGAAGATGTACTTTCAAGATACTACTTTGCAGCTAGGGAAAATACTTTAGATATTATAATCAGGGTAACATCGGATTGTCCATTGATTGACCCTTTTGTAGTTGATGATTTGATTGAGTTTTATTTAAACCATGATTTTGACTTAGTTACTAATGCCGGGGCGGATTTAAGTAATAGAAGTTATCCCAGAGGTTTGGATACAGAGGTGTTTTCCATGAAAATTCTTGATCAGGCTTATAATAATGCTGTAGAAAAATATCAAAGAGAACATGTCACTCCATATATATATGAAAATAGTCTTAAAGTTTATTATTATAAAAATAAGGTTGATTTATCAAAATACAGGTGGACACTTGATACCAAGGAAGATTACAAGCTTATAGAAGAGGTATACTCACATTTGTATAATGGAAAACATGATTTTTACCTAAAGGATATACAAAAGCTATTTGAAAAGTATCCTGAGTTATTCACACTAAATGAGATGATAGAGCAGAAAAAAATAAAGTAGAGTATTGTGAGAATTCAGTATAAAGGTGGATAGGGGAATACTGACTATTTAAATAAACAATAATATGTAGAAAAAGACTGGAATATGTATTATAAAAACCAACATATTCCAGTCTTTCATTTATCATAAAATTATAGCTGTTCAGCTTGTAATATTGATGATACAATCTTATCTAAATCTGTATTTTCTACCGTTCCGTTTACATCTACGTCTGGCTTATAAGTACCCCATAGGCTAGAATCTGATGTATTAAAATAACGTCCTGCAATTGCAAGGTCGCCTAATGTATATTGTTCGTCACCGTTTACATCACTACTTGTAATAATAAAAGTTTTACCCAGACACAAGGGCTCATACTCATTTCCATCACCATCTGCTATAAGTCCGTTCAATGTTGTAATAGTTGACTCTCCTCTGGCAGCTGTGACTTTAAATGTAAGCCTGAGAATTTGTGAATCTCCGTTTAATCCAAACTGTTCTCCTTTACTTGCAACTATGTACCTTAATGTACCCGGATTTGAAGTATTACTATGATATATTTGTAGAGCAGATGCATCTACCGGGGCTGCTCCAATATATTCAAAAAATGCAGGGTCATAATTAACTGTTATATCTTCAGCATATATTCCTTGTGCATTCCGTATCACTACATCTGCAGTGAATTCTTCTCCAGAAAACATAGTGTATTTATCTGCTTGAATGTCCAGTTCTGATGTTATAATATCTGGTGTAGTAACAGTTACTGTCTGACTCCACTCGCTTACATTGTCGACATCTTTAGCTCTGACTCTAAAAGTGTATTGAGTATTGGGAGTAGCTTGTGAATACACGTAATTTGAAACTGATACATTATCAATTATTAAGCCGTTTATTTCTACATCGTAGCCTGTAGCTCCATTTACTGCGTCCCAGGAAACTGTTATTGTGTCATTGCCAACTGCTGTGGTAAGATTGGATGGAATACTTATTGTAGGAGAAACAGAACCCATCATTTCTAATTCGCTAATGGAAAGATTTACTGTATTTGAAGTACTGCCATTATTAGCGGATATATTTATTCTATACTTATTATAAGCTGTAACATTATTGAAAGTAAATTCTTGCTTGACATTAGAAACCCAATTGCTGATATTAGTCCTTGTATCAAGGACAATCCATTGTGTTCCGTCCCAAGCCTCAAATGTCCAGTTTTTAGGAAGTAGAGATGCACCTATAGTATTTACAATAGTATATTTTGTAATAATTTGAGGTGTTGAAAACTCATAAGCCAACCAGCCATAAGTCTTAGTTGTTCCCCAAGCATGATGATCAGTATCGTAATAATTAACATTTTTATCAAATGCTTTCCATGCTGGAGTATTAGTCCAACTTTCGCCGGCACTTGCTATACCACTTGGTGATGTATTGCTTGTCATTTGGGGTATTAAATTTTCAGTGTACTGATCTGCTGCATAAATATTGATACTGGATATTAACATTATAATAAGAATAAAAAGAATAAAAAGATTTTTTTTAATTAGCATTTAGACTACCTCCTCAATAAATTTAAAATATCTTTTAACAACTATATTTTCCCGGGATTTTAAAACTACTTAAATTCACTGCAGCTAAGTAATTGAAATATTAATTAAAACAATATCATAATTAGCATAAATATGAAAGTCTATTTGTTTATGTAAATTTATTATATAATAAAATATTTAGTTAACAATACATGTAATAAATTGTAAAATAGAAACTAATAATATAGAAAATATATATCGAAAGGACTTTATCTCTACAATATTATCGACATTAATCCTATTAATGAACTAGAAAAAATATTAATACGCTGATTACAGGATTTATATTAAAAAATTGAGTAAATTGGACGATAATAGAATAGAGGTAAATATTAAAAACTATTTTAAATAAGGTGGTAATTTTATTATGGATCAACAGATTAAACTTGGAAATAGAGTGATTTCTGACGATTCTCCATGTTATATCATAGCTGAAATGTCAGCAAACCATGCAGGATCTATTGAACGTGCAATTGAGATAATACATGCAGCAAAAGAATCCGGTGCAGACTGCATAAAGATACAAACTTATACTGCAGACACTATTACAATAAATTGCAATAATGAATACTTTCAAATAAAAAAGGGAAAATGGAAGGGTGAAAACCTGTACAATCTTTATCAAAAGGCATATACACCATGGGAATGGCAAGGCAGACTTAAAGAGGAAGCTGAAAAAGTTGGATTAGATTTTCTTTCAACTCCATTTGATTTATCAGCAGTAGATTTTCTCGAAGAATTAGCAGTTGATTTTTATAAAATTGCATCCTTTGAAATTGTGGATATACCACTGATAAAATACATTGCATCTAAAAGAAAGCCAATAATAATGTCTACGGGAATGGCTACATTGGGAGAGATAGAAGAAGCTGTAAATACAATCAGGGCACAAGGGAATAACAATATTTGCTTATTAAAATGTTCAAGTGCATATCCGGCAATTCCACAGGATATGAATTTGTTAACAATAAATAATTTACAACAAACATTTAATATTCCAGTAGGATTGTCAGATCACTCAATGGGTTCAATAGCAGCAGTTACAGCAGTGGCTTTAGGTGCAAAAGTGATAGAGAAGCACTTTTGTTTAAGCAGGAAAATTGAGAATCCAGATGCATCGTTTTCAATGGAGCCTGAAGAATTTAAGAAAATGATAGAGGATATTAGATTAGCTGAAAAAGCTATGGGCAAGGTTTCTTATGATTTAAGCGAAGAAGAGAGAAATAGTAGAATGTTTAGAAAATCAATTTTTGCAGTTAGTGAAATAAATTGTGGAGATGTATTTACTAAAGAAAACATAAGAGTTATCCGTCCCGGAAATGGACTTGAGCCTAAATATTATGAAGAAATTATTGGTAAAACCGCCTCAGTAAAAATCAATAGAGGTGCGCCTTTAAATTGGAATATGATTAAATAATATTATAAAGTGGTGATCTAATGATTAAAACTCAAAGACTTATATTAAAGGGAATAGAGGAAATAGATGAACTAGAAATTATTAAATGGAGAAATCAAAAAAGAGTACTTGATAATTTATTTAGCTGTATAGGACCAACTCTTTCAGAGCATAGAAGATGGTTTGAAAAGTATTCTACTTCCAAGGATAGAATTGAGTTTATTATTGTAATTAATGGTCAAAATAAAAAAGTTGGAACCATTGGTTTAAGCAATATTGATTATAAAAACCAGAAGGCTGAATATGGTATCATTATTGGGGAAGAAGATGAATTGGGCAAAGGATATGCAAAAGAAGCTACTCAAGCCATACTTAAATATGGTTTTGAAGAACTTAATTTAAGAAAAATATATTTACGAGTATTTTCTGATAATACAGGAGCTTTAAACTTATATAAAAAAACATGTTTTAAACAAGAGGGATTGTTAAAAGAGGATATTTATAAGGGCGGTAAATTTAAAGATATAGTGATTATGTCAGTTTTTAAGGAAGAATGGAAAATTAAAAATGTTTAGAGTTGGAATAAAAGCAGATGGCAATGAAACTATTGGTTTAGGTCATATTATGAGAAGTTTAACGCTGGCTAAGGAATTTAAAAAAAATAAAAATATTGTTTTCTTTTTAAGTAAGTATACTCAAGGAATTGAATTAATTGAGCAAGAGGGATTTCAAACTTTCAGAGTTGATAATGAAGAAGATATAATTAAAGAAATAAAACAAAATGACATACAGATTCTAATTATTGATACTTATAATATAGATGAAGAATTTTTTTATAACATTAAAAAACACTTAAACAAAATATGTTATCTAGATGATATTAATAAATTTATTTATCCTGTGGATGTATTAATAAATGGTAATATTACAGCTGAGTATACTACTTATAAAAGATATCATGAAAGTGAAATTATGCTCCTTGGAGTGAAGTATAATTTAATTAGAGAAGAATTTAAAAATATATCAAGGCGTAAATTAGAACATAAAGTTAACAAAATAATGATTACTACAGGTGGTACTGATCCAAATAACTTAAGTGTAAAATACATAAGAGCAATTTTATCTCATGAACAACTCAATGGACTTACAATAAATGTAATTATTGGAAATACATTTGGTAATAAAGATGAGTTAAAAAGAATATCACAAGACAATTCTAATGTTATATTACATGAAAATCCGAAATTAATGTCTACCATAATGTTAGATTCTGATATAGCCATATCAGCAGGAGGAAGTACATTGTATGAACTTTGTGCATGTGGAACTCCTACAATTGCTTTTATAATGGTAGATAACCAGGAATTTATTGTAAAAAAGATGGATGAATTAGGATATATTAAAAGTATTGGCTGGTATCATAAGCTTGGAAAAAATACTTTATTAAATGAATTGAATAAATTAATTGTTGATTATAATTTAAGACAAGAAATGAGTCATAATGGACAAAAATTAGTAGATGGAAATGGTGCAAAAAGAATTGTAAGAGAAATTGAGAAATTGATTGATTCCTAAGAGCAAATTAGAGAAACAGGTAGGAGAAATAAACTATGAGTAATTATATACCATACGGCAGACAATGGATAGATGAAGAAGACATTCAGGCTGTGGTTGAGACATTAAAAAGTGACTATCTGACTACAGGACCAAAAATAAAAGAATTTGAAGAAAAGCTTGCTCAGTGCGTAGATGCAAAATATGCAGTAGCAGTATCAAATGGAACAGCAGCACTTCATGCTGCATGTTTTGCAGCAGGAATAAAAGAAGGAGACGAAGTAATTACTACTCCTATTACATTTGCAGCATCTGGTAATTGTATTTTATACGTGGGAGCAAAGCC
>CAYYEC010000125.1:0-9353 GCA_964470745.1 uncultured Eubacteriales bacterium
ATACCATACTGCAGCCTGGTGAAGAAACAATCGAACATCTCCATGATTATAGTGAAGAAATACTATTTATTTTAAAAGGCAGCGGCACAATTTTACTTGAAGGAGTAAAATATAGTATTTGTTCAGGCAATGCAATTGCTGCAAAAAAGGGACATAGGCATAAAATAATTAATAATGGCAATGAAGAAATGGAGCTTATATTTGCAAGTGCTCCCTTAGCTCCAAATCCCGAAACAGGACACAGGGATGTGTAGCAAGGAACGGATATGGGCTTCCTTTAAACGAATTCACTAAGGAATTTACAATATTCGAACTGTGCAATAGGTTAACAAGATTTGTCGGTATCATTGCTGGATAAGCGGAGAGATGCATTATGAATAAGGACTTAAGGAGCCTAAGAGAAGAGATCAATGGTGTAGATATCTCAATATTAAATTTGATTAACAAAAGAACTGAGCTTGTAAAAGAAATAATAAAGTTGAAGGGCGAAAGAAGTGTAGAATATTTTGATGTGGTGTCTGAAAATGAGATGATGGAAATAGTACTAAAAAGTAATAAAGGTCCTTTGCCAAATGATTTGATAAAAGATATTTTCAAGTCCATATTATCTGCCTCATTGAAATTTATGGGAATAAGCTGTGAGAAAAAGCTGTTGATTAGTTCAAAATCAGCAGAATCCTTCAGCAGCATACATGAAATATTTTCCCTTGATTGCAGTGGTCCGGTTATAATTGCCGGACCATGTGCTATTGAAAAGCCGGAATACCTGGAGGCAATTGCGGAGGTTCTAAAGGCACAAGGTCTTAAGTTTTTAAGAGGTGGCGCATATAAGCCTCGAACATCCCCCTATGAATTTCAGGGACTGAAAGAAGAGGGGCTTAAGATATTGTTTGAT
Source organism: uncultured Eubacteriales bacterium (assembly GCA_964470745.1). Lineage (GTDB taxonomy): Bacteria > Bacillota > Clostridia > DSM-8532 > CAYYEC01 > CAYYEC01. Next base: position 896 of record CAYYEC010000125.1, read on the forward strand.
GTCTCAAGAAGGTATGGTTTATATAGTGTTACGGAAGTTGTTGATACAAGAAATGTGGAACTGGTTTCCAGGTACGTTGATGTGCTACAGATAGGGGCCAGGAACATGCATAATTTTGAACTTTTAAAGGAAGTAGGACAAACTAATCATCCTATACTTCTAAAAAGAGGAATGTGTGCAACAGTTCGTGAATTAATGCTTGCAGCCGAGTATATTATTTTACAAGGAAATAAAAATGTAGTAGTATGTGAGCGTGGAATCCGTACATATGAAACGGAAACAAGAAATACTCTTGACATATCATCAATTCCTATTATAAAAAAGGAAACACATTTACCTATTATAGCAGACTTGAGTCATTCACTTGGCAGAAAGGACATTATTAATAGCATTGCCAGTGCAGTTTTATCTGCTGGTGCTGATGGAATTATGGTTGAAGTACATCCTGTGCCGGAACTTGCTCTGTCAGACAGCAAGCAGCAGCTTAATCTTTTTGAATTTGAAAGCTTACTTAGGTTATTGAAAGAAAAGAAGTTTTTATAAAAGATTTATGGTTCAATGATAAATTCTGTTATACCTATATGTATGCGCAAATGAACACAATGCTCATGACTTGTGTAGTAAAATGAAAAATGCAATATTTTAGAAATGTATTGAAAGATTTAAAAAATATTGAGGGAGGGATAAGTATTAAGGTTAAACTTTTTTGCATACCTTATGCAGGCGGTTCTGCCAGTTTCTATTATAAATGGAGGAAGATTATTCCAAGTTCAATAGAGTTGTGTCCAATTGAACTTGCTGGAAGAGGTAAAAGGGTTAGAGAGCCTTTTTATAATAGTTTAAATGAAGCTGTAGATGATATATTTAATAATATTGTAGACAAAATCAATGAGACTCCATATGCTATTTTGGGACATAGTATGGGCAGCTGGATTGTTTTTGAACTTTATTACAAGATTAAAAAGGCTGGACTAAAGGAACCAATGCATATTTTCTTTTCTGGTCGATATCCTCCACATATAAAAAAAGCAGGAAAGGTTTTTTATAAGTTACCAGATGAGGAATTTAAACAGGAGATACTGAAAATAGGGGAGACACCAGTTGAATTATTTGAAGATAAAGTAATGGCAAGCACATTAATATCAGTATTAAAGGCAGATTTTAAAATTTTAGAAACTTATGAATTTTTACCTAAGAATGAACTGATCAATTGTAATGTAACTATATTTAACGGAAAAGAAGATGCTGATGTTACCAATAACGATCTTAAAGAATGGCTTAAATATTCTAGTAAACAATGTGATATTTATGAATTTGAAGGTGGACACTTTTTTATTAATTTAGAAAAAGAAAGTGTTATAAAGATTATAAGTAATAAGCTCATATAAGCTATAAAATATTGTATTGAATGTTATTTAAGCTTATATGATTTTAAATAAATAAGGGCTTTGAGTACAAACCCTCTGAGCCCTTGATTTTGGGGGAGAGAATGGGAGTTGAACCCACGGAATGCTTCCATGTTCAATCGATTTAGAGAAGGGGTTTTTATATTTTAGTATAGTTTATAAAATTTCTGAAAGCCTTAATTAATCTATCTTTAAGCCTTATTATATTTTATTTAATTATTTGTTGATTTTAATAAAAAACTTTTAAAGCGTTTGCAATTTGTTTGCAATGCCGTACAAATTGGTATTTCAAGATTTTATATAAAAATTAGTATATACAAATGAGTTAGAATATCATATGATTAATTATGAAATGTGATTTTGAATTTAATTTGTATATATAATAGGAGTGATATTATGGCTACAGTCTCATTTCATAAGAAAATAGTAATTAAAGATGAAAAAGCCATTGATATATTAATAAAGTGTCTTTCAAAAAACAATGATAATAGGTTTAATAATATGGATGTTGAAAAAGAATTAGAAAGAGGGTCTATATTATTAAAGAAATTATCATCTTATTAAGTGAATTATTAGAAATAGTTGATAATGCTTTAATTAACGATGCTATTTCTAATTTTTTTTGTAAACAAGATAATGACGTTGAAAATTTTCTAAAAACTAAAGCTATTAATTATGAAAAAACATCTAAAAGCAGAACTTATTTTATTGTTGATGAAAATGCACTAATTGAATCTAAATTAATAATATTAGCCTATTTTACCTTATCATTGAAGACATTATTCATTTCTGAGAATATTTCATATTTTAAGCGAAAAAAGTTAGATGGTTTATATAAAAGTTGTTCTTATATTTCATGTTATTTAATTGGACAACTTAGCAAAAATGATTTATACAAAGAGTATATTAAAGGAAAAGAAATTATTGATTATGCAATTAATATTTTTGAAAAAACTTTTGAGTACTTAGGTGGTAGATTTGTATTAGTTGAATGTAATGAAAACGAAAAATTGCTGAAATTTTACAATGAGAATCAATTTCAATATTTACAAAAAGATGAAAATGACAATTTGGTACAACTAATAAGACTTTTATAGGATACAACTAGCTTAATGGATGCCTTGCTTATTTAGTAAAAATTACGAATTCCAGTAGGTGGGCCAAAATAAATGAACCATAAAGAAGTCAAGAAAATGCTATTTTCACAAGATAACGAACTTGAAAAAGACTATAATAAACTACAACCATTGTATGAGATAAAAACACAAATAATAAAACTACAAATAGAGCAGGGATTAAGCCAACAGGATTAAGCTTGAAAAGATTGGGACAAGACAATCTGTTATTTCTAGACTGGAATTTGGAGAATACAATCCAAGTATTGAATTTTTAAGTAAGGTTGCCCATGCGTTAGGGAAGGAAGTTCATATTCTAATTCAGAAATTATTTAAACAAGCTTACAGTTGAAATGCTGTAAGCTTGTTTTTATTTACATAAGAAAAGATATAAATTTTTGTTCGTAAGGTTATGAGTTGAACGTATTTAAGCTTAACAGAATTTAAACGTTTCTAAATAACTTAATTTATCAATCTCTAAACTAAATTAAATTTTAAGTATTTTTATTAAAATTTATAAATTTTTATTCACGTAGTAGTAAAGTAGTAGTAAATATAAAAACTAATGTATTTTTAACAAATTTTCGATAAATTATTGTAATGAGGAATATTTAGTGGTATATTTAGCATATAAAAGGGTATAATTTCATATATTATTAATCTAATATATGAAAAAATAGAGGTGTATTATGAAAATCAATAGCTTAAAAATAGACGGATATAAAAATTTGTTTAATTGTAAATTGGATCTTGAGGGTTTTAATGTCATAGTGGGTGCTAATAACTGCGGAAAATCTAATTTTCTGGAAATTTTTAAATTGTTAAATTATATAATATATGGAAGTGACGATGTAAGAAAATTTTTATTTTCAAATGGATTCTTACCTCATTTTGGGAATTTTATTCCTAAGAATATTCATACAAGTGATTTAATGCTAAGTATTGAATTAGAATATACTCAAAAAATTAAAAATACTACATACAAATATTTTTATGAAATCAAACTTTATTACCCTAACATAAACATGGCCCTTTTCGATAGTGAAAATGGTCATAATGCATATATTTATTCAGAATGTTTAAAATTTAAAAATATAAAAAATACTGGTGTTGCTAAAACTATTTTTAACAGATCTAATAAAGATACTGTAAAAATATCAAATGGTCAAAAAGTACTAAAACTTACAAACACTGAATCTGCAATATCGATTATTAGTAAGTTAAAGGATATATATGATGCTTTAGAAGATTCAGCAAAAGTAGGTCTTGAATTAATGAAATCCATATGTATGACCCCAATTTTATATTTTTCTCCAAGTTCTATAAAGGAGATACAAAATAGTCTGCAAAATGTCGACAAGGAACATACTATAAATGGAAGAATTACTAGTTTGAATTTAAAAAGGGAAATTATTAATATTTTAAAATCTAAAGATAAACAATATTTTGAAGAAGTATTAAATGATTTAATCGGTCTTCAAAAATTTTCTCTCATTGAACTTGGTGATGATAATGAACATATTAATTTTAAGTTTCTTTCTCTAGAATTCTTAAATAATGTTTCTAATACTTTAACTGAAATTTCAGATGGAACATTAATAACTTTAAATTTAGTTACTTATTTGTTTACTAGGAAATATTCTATGATAGCAATTGAAGAATTAGAAAATTCATTACACCCGAAATTACTAAAAAAAATAATAAGATTAATAAAAAATAATTTTTATGATACACAAATTCTTATAACTACCCATTCTACAGCGTTATTGAATATGGTTGATATTAAAGATGTCAACGTTATGTCAACTTCAAGTTTGGGACACTCTAGTATTTTTAAAGTTTCAGATAAAAAAAATCTTGTAAAACAACTATCATCATCACCTTTTGCAAGTTTTAGTGATATATTTTTTATGGATGAGGAGTTTGAGCATGAGTCGTGAAAAAAAATATTCTAAACTTGCCTATATTTTATTTGAAGGAGATACTGAGGATATTTTTTATAAAAGAGTATTTGATAAATACCTAAATAAAAATATCCCAAGAAGGTACAAAAATTTAAAAACTGGATGTGGAATAAATAAAGAAGTTGCCCAAAATATTGCATACTTTCTTCAATCAAAAATTAATATTGAGCTTTGTATTTATGTTTTTATTGACAGAGAAGGGGATAGATCAAAAATACCAGAATTTAACACAAATGAAATATCCAAAGCATTAAAGAGAAATATTGGAAACAATAAGATATTGATAATAAAAAAAATAGAAGCAATTCGAATGATCGAAAGTTGGTTTTTATATGATATAGAAAGTATTTGTAAATATATAGGTCTAAAATGTACTAATAAAATAATACATAAATATTTAAATCCAGAAAAATATTGTAGCAAAGAATTGTCTAGCTTATTCAATAAGGGTAGTAAAATCAAATATTATAAAAAAGGTGATAAATCTTTTTTAAATATGTTAGACATAGATTTAATATACTCAAAATGTAAAGAATTAAATGATGGTATTCAAAACATAAATGAAGAATTTATGTAGCTATTTACTAATTAGTAATCCACATTATTCATATTAAAACTTAATCAATGCCTGCACAACCTTACCCACAACCTTTACAGGCACATCCTTTGTATTTATTGTCCTCGGCGCATGCCCCGAATTGGTACTATTCGGCATCAAAGTAACCATTTGACCATCCCTATAAAATCTTTTAATTGTTCCTTCTTCTCCATTTACTATTACAACAGCAACTTGTCCATTTTCAACTTCTTCCTGCTTTCTTATAAGGACTATATCGCCTTCTTCAATCCTGCTTAAATTCATACTGTCCCCAATAACTTTAAGGAAAAAGCATTCTCCAGATGGAAGATTATTTTTTGCAACATATTCCCAATCGGCTATATTCTGCTCTGCATATAGTGGTTCTCCTGCTCTTATGACTTTTAAAACTGGAAGTTTGACAAAACCTTCAATTTCAATAGTATCTTTAGGAAATAGAGTTCTATAATCACTTCTTCCAAGTAAATAATCTATAGAAACTTCAAAAAAGTCTGCAAATTTTTGTAAAACATCAATTTCAGGAATATGAACATTATTTTCATATTTTGAAATTGAACTTTTTTGAAGAAAAAATTTCTCTGCTAACTTGTCTTGAGTTAAATTTTTTTCTTTTCGTAATTTTTTAAAACGACTACCAAAACTTGTCACATTTATCAGCTCCTAGATTTATTATACTTTATGTTGCGTTGAAGTAAATTGAAGTTTCTTTAGTCTCAATATTTTATAAATGAGCATTGATAAGTTGAGTTGAATTACATATAATTGAATTATATATTGAGTTAAACGCAACTTTAGGAGGTGATAAAATGACGTACAGAGATAAAGTCATTGAGTTCATACATAATAATTTAGATACCCGTCAGGTTACACTCAAAGACTTTCATGGATTATTAGGCGGTATACGTGCAACAGATAAAAAAGGCAGTTCATTAATTTTTTACTATGATGTACTAAATAACACTGTACGATGCTTAGGAGAAAGAAATTCATATTTCAATTCAGTAATTATTACGAAATAAAATAATTTTTTATGTAGTTGACTAAGTATAATTTAAAGAAATATAATATTAATACATCATAAATTATTTTTTACGTAGCCAATATGAAAAGCTAAAGGGAGACATCATCCAGTTTTCACCTTTTGAGCATTTATTATTCTTAAGACAATTGTAGGTACAATTGTCTTAAGAGAATATAGGAGTTGTGTGACTATGAAAGGAGTTAAATTAACGGACTTTAAGAAGTATTTAAAAAATCTTGACATGAGTCAACTAGAAGACGAAATAATTCAACTATTTAAAACATTTCCTCAAGTAAAAGAATATTATAGTTCGAAAATAAACTCAGACTTTGATATTGAACTTCTAAATAAATATAAAAAGATAATAGAAAAAGAATTCTTACCTGTTGGGAATAGAATGAGCTTAAAGTATAAAAATTGCAGGGATGCTATAAAGGATTTTCAGAAAATTTGTCAAAATAAAAATCTGGTTGCTGAATTAATGCTTTTTTATGCTGAAGAAGGTATTGAATTTACAAATTCCTATGGGGATATTAATGAACAATTTTATTCAAATATTGCAAGCGCATATTGGAACGCTTTGGAATATATTTCGAAAAATGATCTAGAGGACGATTTTAAAGAAAAAGCTTATAAACTTATGGATAAAGGGCAAGGTATAGGATGGGGATTTAGTGATTATCTAGTGGACACATATTATGAGTATTTTGTTGACGAGGAAGATGATTAACAAACAGCTATTTTCACAAAATAAAGGGTTTCACCAAAATGGTGAGACCCTTGCTTTTGGCCAGACTGTCTGAAAAGTAATTTGTGTAGTATATTTATGAGCAGTATGCAGGAATATCGTTATAATATACAATGAATTTTGCATAAATATGCAAAAAAGCCCTAGAAATAGGGCTTTTCAGACAAATTGTGGCGGAGAGAGTGGGATTTGAACCCACGGAACACTTCCATGTTCACTCGATTTCGAGTCGAGCGCCTTCAACCGAGCTCAGCCATCTCTCCGTATAATAGAATTAAATTTTATCATAAGCTAACTAACCTTTCAATAAAAAAATATATGATTTTTCATATATCGAAATTTATTTTTTACTTCTTAACTCCCTGAAAAAATCCTTTAAGGCTTTTCCACATTCATCCTCTAAAATACCTGTATATACATTTACCTTGTGATTAAATTCATCCATATTCAGCAAATTAATAGTAGATCCAACGGCTCCTGCTTTTGGGTCTGGTGCACCTATATATAAATTCCTCAACCTTGCATGAAGAATAGCTCCAGCACACATAGAACAAGGCTCCAGAGTAACATAAATATCACAGTCTGTTAAACGCCATGAATTGGTAGATTTACAGGCTTTTTGAATAGCCAATATTTCAGCATGACCTGTGGGGTCTTGTCTTAGCTCTTTTTCATTATGCGCAAAGGAAATTATTTTATTGTCTTTTACAATTATTGCCCCTATAGGTGTCTCTGATTTTTCATAAGCTTTATACGCTTCATTTAAAGCAATACTCATGAAATATTGTGCTGAATTTTTTGGAAATCCATTTGCATAAATCACACTAATCGTCCCCTTGATGTTTAGGCTGAGTTAAAATATTACTTCCTCTTTTTCTCGTAGATTGAATAGAATTATTCAGTCTGGTGGTGAAAATTTAGAGAAAGTTATATTTTAACGGTGCCTTAATATTTAACGATCTTGAATTGAGTATACTTTAACATATTTCGTATTGTCAAATCATAAATGAATTATTACAGAATATACATAAATATATGGGCAAATGGACTTTATTTTACACCGGGTAGTTAATAATTTTATAATAATAAGGAAAATGAATATGAGAAATTTTGTATATTTTACTTTGTTAATGGTGGTTATAGTAATTGTACTCCCTTTATTCATTGTAAAAGGATGTACTATTTTTAAAGAGAAGGGCGAAGAAAAAACTGAGGAATTGCAAAAGATAAAGGTTTATTTCCATAAGGACAATGAAGTTAGAGAAGTATCTTTAGATGAATACATAAAAGGTGTAGTAGCGGCCGAAATGCCAGCTGATTATGAGATTGAAGCATTAAAAGCACAGGCAGTAGCTGCAAGAACATATGCATATGCCAGAATAAATAAATTGTATACTTCAAAAAATAACACTCATGAAGATGCTGATATATGTACAGATTCAACACATTGCCAGGCATGGATTTCTAAAGAAGATATTATGGAAAAATGGGGATTTTTAAATTCAAAAAAGAATTGGAGTAAAATAGAACAAGCAGTAGAGGAAACCAAAAATATAATAATAACTTATGACAATGGAATAATAAATCCAGTATTTCATGCTAATAG
>CAYYEC010000126.1:0-415 GCA_964470745.1 uncultured Eubacteriales bacterium
AAATAGGGTATAGCGTATCATAAAAATCAATAGTCAATCGCCCCTTATGTTTCTTGAATCTCGCACCCCGCCTGGGGGTGGTTATGTTAACCAAAATAATTGGTAACTACCCTAGTCCCAAGGTGCTCATTGAAGGTTTTCTCCATAGAGACAAAAAATTAAGGCGGTTGCTGCTTCGCCCTTGAGTCTATTGTTGTAAATAATACATATTATTAATCTGCAAAACGTGGTATAAAGCAATTTTCAAATTTCTTTGTCTCTCTGTTAATATGTATTTGTATTCCATGCACATCATGAGAAAACTCAAAATTGATATTTTAGAAAAAAAAAAAAAACTGAAGGATTAACCTCCAGGTCTACAAAGTGTTACTTAAATAACTTCCTCACTCTTGTTGTTCTTTTTAAGAAAGTTGTT
>CAYYEC010000126.1:425-9347 GCA_964470745.1 uncultured Eubacteriales bacterium
GGTGAAGCTGCACTGTGTTGATTTTCAAGGTCGCTTTGTGCCAATTTACAGTACCTCTTTGTCATAGTAAGGTCTGTGTGACCTAAGATTTCCTGTAGTGCAAACATATTACCGTTATTTCTTAGGAACATTATAGCGAATGTATGTCGCAAGTCGTAGGGAGTTATTTTTACCCCTGCTTCCTTTTTGTACTTAGACAATCTCTTCTCCCACCTGTCTATTGTCATAGGGTTGCCATCAAAAGTGTAGAATAACAAGTTACCCCATGTGTCATTCTTAACTTCAATCATTTTCTGTAATAGCTCTACAGTTTGAGGGGTGAGGGGGAGAACCCTATCTGTCCTTGTCTTTGCCACATATTTTGATACAAATAGCGTATTGCTTGTATCATTAAAGTCTTTCTCAATTAACTGGAATAACTCTGATGGTCTTATACCTGTGTCTAACGTAACCATAATCGCACAGTAGTCTCTATAACCTGCATAGGTTGTTAGATTGATTACTGAGAGAAGTTTCTTTATGTCATCCTCTGGTATGTTTCTCATTCTTCCGTAATCCTTCATTTTTTTATACTTTAAAACCTTGATAGGGTTATGAGGAAGTATCTGCTCTACATCAACCGCCCAGTTAAAGAACGAATGGAGGTAGGAGAGAGGAATGTTATAGGTGGCGGGGGCTTTTCCAGTCTTGGTTGCTAAATACTGAACTACCGCTTCCTTTAGTTGTTCATAGTTCACCATATCAGAGTTAATAAATCTTCCATACTCATTGAAGTATCTAACGTAATCATTGAGAGTTCTCTCCTTAACACCCTTAGCCTTCTTGTAGAGTAAAAATTTCTTTATCTGGTCAGGCAGATAAAAAGTTATTTTGGGTACAGCGACATCTTTGATTAAATCAGTTTTATTTTTGGTAATCCTGTCTAAAAATTCAGTATCAACTATATTATTTACCTTTTTTTGTGTTACAGTTGCCATAATAAAATGACCTCCTTCTAGTATTATATTTTGACATTCTTATTGAATCTTTACGAGGTGGGGGCTTATAAGTTAAATTGGTAATATTAGAAAATATAGAAAGACATAATAAAGGACACTTATGCATCCATATGTTGACCGTTGCTCATTTCTAAATTTTTAGTCTAACACTACAAAATTCATAAATTTTCTCACAGGATTTTTTCATCAGTGTGAAAAATTTTTAGACTTTGATTATTAGACTTTGATTATATGACACTATTTCTAATGTGTAGGGGAGAGGTATTACCTCAACCCCTTTTGAACTCCTGATTTCTGTTCTTTCTCAAATAATTTTAACTGTTCGGATACTTGGTCTCCGACTAACTCCCAACCTTTTTGGAACACTTCATTAGTATCATCTCCATGTTCTACTGTAAATAAGACACCTGCGGTCGGCTTGAAACTCTGAAAATTTCCTAAATTTTTTGTAAAAGAAGCTTCAACATAGATTTCTTTAACTCTTGCCATAGCTACATCTCCTTATAAATGTGTATAATTTTATTGCTAGATAAAAACTGTCCTATGGTATTGGGAAAGCACATGAGTCACAGATGTAGGTGTACTTTCCTGTTAAATCTTCTCCGCATTTATAGCAGTAATCAATAACTTTCTTTCTATCCCATTTCTCAACCTCTTCATCTGTCATAAGTTCATTATCTGAGAACCCATACAAAGTATTCATATTATCAAATTGAACTTTAATAGGTAGTCCATCATCAGGGTGTATTTTTTGTATTTTACCCCAACGTTTGCCAAATAATAGGGAGTGGGATGGGTGAACCATAACTATACTATCAAGTATTAATCTACTCGTTTTTTTTATAGCAATCATCTCCTTTCATTAAGGTTATACGATTCGACATTAATGAAAGTAAACTTATATTTTTAAAATTTTATTGGTAATTTTTGAATAATATAGAAAAATAAATGTAGGGAGAATTGTTAAAAGGGAAAGCCACTATTAAGTGCTTTCCCTTATATAAATGGATTATCTACATATTATTATTAAAATACAACTTTATAGTATAGTTTTAATCTATATTATATAGTATGTTTCAATCCTCATTATTAATAATAATTCTACATTTAAATTAACTTTTACATGTAGAAAATGAAATTAAGTTGTGTGTTTCAATCCTCATCATTAATAATAAATCATAAGAAATTGTCTTTCTACCTTCATAAGAGTCCAGAAAGAAGTTTCTGCTTTCGCAAGGCTTAGTAGGTTATTTGTTACTAAATTTTCACAAATACTTCTACTATAAGGACGCTAAATCGCCCTGTAAAAATTATATATGAACTTTAAATATAATTCAAGTTATTCTCTTCGGATTTGTACTTAATTTTAGATTTTAAATCACACAAAGTCCAATCAATAAACCATTTATCACATTCTACAAAAATTTCATTACATTTATATTTAATTGCTCTTTCAACTATAATTTTACTTAATCTATGATTTACTGTACTTTTAAAATTATTCTGTTTATCTTGTAAATTACTTCTAATATTTTGTATATTTTTACTAATTCCTTTTATCTGTTGTTTTTTTAATTTTTCTAATCTATTATTAAATTGATTTATAGTATGTTCTATATGACTACAATCAATTTCTTGCTCAAATTTACTATTACTTATTTTTAATTCTATTCCTTTTTTATCTTCTGAAAACACAACATGTAAAGTTCTATCTTTATTTTTATATTCTTTTGTTTTGGGGGTAAAAGTATAAGAGATAATAATATACCATTTTTTATTATGTTTATCTTTTACAATTTGCATCATACCCTGTTTATATTCACCATTGATAATTTTCTCCAATATACTCTTCTTAGATTTTTCTCCAAACTTAATGATGGATTCAAATCTACTTTGTTCTGTCGAACTTGGTAACAGTCTAATATTAATAGTAAAATTGTTGTCATTTTTAATTATCTTATACGCTTGATTATATATACAAATTGGCATATTATCTTTAAATGATAGTATTGATTTTTTTAGTAAGAAAATTTCTTTTCTATCTTTCTGGTATCTATTTGCTACCCATTGCCTTGTTTGATTGATTATATCTACGCCAACATCAGGGAATTTTTCCCTTAGAAGCTTATAATAATTTGGTTGTTCTTTATTATCAGGATATTTCCCATTTTGTGCTTTATATTCATTTCTGTAATTATCCCACTGCCACAAGAGTTGCACCATATAATTTCCTATTCTTGCAGACTTATATCTTAAATCATTTAGAATTTTTCCAAAATCTTCCCAAGAAGAATTAACTGGTTTTATAATTTCATATCTCATACTTTTTGTTATTTTAATTTCTTTTTGTTTTTCTATATTATCCATAAATATTTTCTCCTGAGAATCTTATTTTCCTTGTTCAAATTCTTCATAATGCACTTCAATATAAGAATATATTAATTCATTAAAGAATTTTTTTGCTTCATCACTAAAAAATACTATCTTAGGAATTTCCATTCCACGATTATCCATTTCATAAAGCAAACCACCAATTTCCATACGATATTTATATAATAATTTTTCATAATTTATATCTGTTCTGACAATATCATCAATTAAAATCTGTTCTACAGTTTCTAATATAAAATCTTTTCGTTCTTCTCCATCATCCATTATTGCTTCCATAGGGCAACTGTTATAAACACATGATGCAAAATCTTTCATTGTATTATCATTCTCAATCATTTTATTTCCATACAGTAAATATTCACTCATAATACATTTTCCTTTCTTCACTATTATATAGGTTATATTTGTACTAATTCTCCATATAATTCTTTCATCATTTCTAAACAAGCTTCCATATCTTCATATATGTCTTTCATATCATATGGTGCTCCATTAGCTCCATGTCCTGTTTTATCTAACCACAAATACGTTTCTTCTGAGCAATCAAAATTGTCGCATCTTTTGCTAATCTGTTTAATTATTTCCTCTAGATTATTAGCTGTTATTTCTATATTAAAATCTTGACCTGCGGGTGAAAATTTTGAAAATGTAAAGTCTTTTCCTTCTATTTGTACTGACCATTCTAATTTTTCTGCTGTGTTAATCATATTTTTAATATCTTTATTCATCTTAAATCCTTTCTTCCTGCTAATAAAATTAAACTTTTATGTTGTTATATATCCTGCTTGATTTTCTCCAATATTTTCAGTGATTCAGATGAATTTATTATTGAATATATCAGACACCACGATATAGAGGAAAATCAAAAATCAGACAACTTTAGTGTAGATTGAGATTACTTTAGGCGGCTTCTAGCCACACTATGAATCCACCGCTTAAAAACGGTGGTTGTTGAGTTCTCCTACTGACATAATTTATAGGGAAGTGAAGCTAATTATAAATTTGCTTTCTATAGAAAATTAAATAACAACTTCTTATTTTACTTATTAGTATTAATTTTTACCTGCAAAACGTGGTACAAAACAATTTTCAAATTGCTTTGTTTGCCTGTTAATGTGTCTTTGTATTCCATGTATATCGTGAAAAAAATCTGATTCGTTTGCATTTAGAAGTTCTTCGAGTTTTAACTTAAATTTTTCGTTTGCATATTCTAAATCCATAGTAAAATTTAATCTGTTGGACTCAAATAACCCCATATTTTCTGCTCTTTCTGCAATTTTAATAATTAAATGTAAATCTTCCTTATTCATAATCATCTATCCTCCTTGTCACCTTTTTTCATTATCTTTACCTCATACATAAAGTAATAAAACCTTATTTATTAACAAACCATTGCTTTTTCATACTTTAATATTTGTTCCCATGTTAACCATTCTGGTTTTTCATCTTTTGGAAAACTGTTATAAAGTTTCTTCATTTCGTCAATGTGTTCTTGCTCATTTTTATAATACAAATGTCTTTCATTCCTGTTCCCATTTCCTAAATAGTATTCGCAATCACATCTCAACCTGTCAAGCATTTGATAATTAAATCTATTAGGATTTTCTTTATATTTAGTTTTAAAATTAATTTTTAAATCCTTTTTTATTGGATAACATGGATCACCATCAATTTCATTACCACAACTGTATAACTCTGGATTATTACTATCCTGCGATAAGTCTTTCCATAGGTTACCATCTTCAATGCACTTATAAACAGGCACACCCCAATCATCAATTACTAAAAATTCCATTGTTCTAATATTATCATTCATTATAGATACCTGACCAGTTTGCTTATTACATATAATCTTTGCAGAAATATTTTGTTGTGGGTCTATAGCGTTCCAAATATATTCTGTAGGCGTTTCTGTGTCACCACCCCACTGAATATAATCTTCTTCCCAATTAGTACCCTTAGTAGCTTTTTTGAGCCTATTAATACATTGCTTTGCTGTAAGTAATTTATTACACATTTTTATCCCTCTCCTTTTTCTCTTTGTTTTCATGTGTAAATATCTCCAATTTATTTCTTAAAGAAACTTATTATTTTCATGTACTGAACCCACAAATATACTTGAATTGCATATCAATTGGTAATGATGTAAAATCTCCTTCATCATCAATGGCTACGATTAAGAACGTACCCATAATTATGTCATTCCTAAATAGTCTATTTGCTGGTAAACCTATAATTTTACCTTCCTCGTTGCAGATAAGTACTATTCCAGGCTCTAACCCTACAACTTCAATATAACCTCCTACAAGCTGTTGAAATGACTCTAAGGTGTTATCAATTTCACAAGGTTCGGGCTGCTTTCTTGGTTCAACCACCACCGCATATATTTTGCTTTCTTTCATTCAAAAACCCCCCTTATATTCCTTAGTTAGTCTAAAAATTGACACTACTTTCTAATAAAAAGCACCCTATTTGGGTGCTTGCTGCTGTTTTTAATTTAACAACCATTTATATAAAAAGCATTATAACATAACATATTCTTTGTCCAATATTAGATACTTATTAGCAAGTGTTTTTCAACCCAAAATTCTTTATTACTAACTAGCTATTTTTTCACCAATCATTTCAGATAATATTTCTCTAGCCCTTCCTAAATTTATGTCCTCAATCCCATCATCTAACATAGATTGTACCATAGACTCTTTTCTGGTTAATACTTTTTGAATATATTCATCTATTGTTCCAGAACAGACAAGAAAGTAAACGGTTACTGCATTTTTTTGACCTATTCTATGGGCACGAGAATAACTTTGCTCAACATAAGCAGGAGACCACTCACTATCCAAGAAGATGACGTGTGTAGCTGCTGTTAGTGTTAAACCTTCTCTACAAGCAGGGGCACAACCTATAAACAGCTTACAATTATTGTTCTTTTGAAACTTGTAAACTTCAAGCTGTCTGTCAGAGGTCATTTCCTGTTCAGTTAACCTACGTTTTTCTTCTTCGGAAAGCATTAACCACTGTTCTTTACCTATTCGCCTTTGTATTGCTCTTATCGCAGAATTTTCTGTTTTACCATTTGCATCAACATCACCATGAATTACTGCGGGATTGTACTCTTTATATCTTTCTTTTAGTAACTCTGTCATAGTCCTAAACTTAGAGAATAATATTACTTTCTGCCCACCATCCTTAATTAATTCTTCTAATAGCTCATCAAGTGCTATAAGTTTTGAACTTTCAACATCTTCTGCACCGATGAGGGAGGGGGAGTCGGTAATCTGTTGCAGCCTCTGTAGTTTTGCCAGTGCTGACGGTATACGTTGTAAAGTAGTATCTGTCAGGTCTTGCATAATTCCTTTTTTAACCGCATTATAGAGTTTTGCTTGTTTAGCAGTCATTCCTACAGTTATGGTCTTAAAAGCTACATCAGGCAACTCTTTTAATTTGTCTTTCTTTAATCTACGAAGCATATTCTTCTGTATGACTTCTCTTAACTCTCTGATTCTTTGGTACATCAGTATCTCTTTGTTCTGACGACCACCCCATACAGCATAACGATTTCTGAAATCCCACCAGTTTATATGAACCTTACTACCCATCTTCAAATAGTTAAATGCTTCGAGTGGAGTATTGGGGAGTGGGGTAGCAGTAAGCACATATTTCAACTTGAACGGTACATAGTGTATTACATCACCTATTCGAGATTGAGGATTCTTGATTTTATGTGCTTCGTCACAAATACAAAAATCTAATGGTTTATAATTGTCGAGGTACTGCACATTGTTAACGTCAGTTCTGAATGTTTCGTAAGAGATAATAGCAAACGTCCAATCATCTGTAGTTCGTAATTGTTCGTAAATCTTACCTCTTTGTTTTTGTGTACCTGCAATTACAACAGCTTTACAATTAGTGTGCATCTGAATTTCGTCTTTCCAGTTAAACAGCAGAGAAGCCTTACAAACAACAAAACCACGCTGAATTTGACCAAGTTTTTTTCGGGCTTCCATAGCAGTAGCAACCTGCCAAGTTTTACCCAGACCTGCATCATCAGCAAGAATAAGAAATGGGCGGGTAACTAGAACATTAAACCCTTTAACCTGGAACTCTCCCCAAGGTGGTGTCTTAAATCCAGTAGAGCCAATAATATTTTTATCTTTGTCATAAGTTACCGAATACCCTTTGACAATAGGTTGGTCTGGTATTTTATCCTCTGAAATACCACCTGCAACCCTATCATCATTTATCCAAAGGATAAGATAGTCACCCATTTTATCCTCAAAATCGTCTCTATTTGCAAAGGGGACAGACCACAAATTTGTAGCCTTATTATATCTAGCACTTTTAACTTTTGACATTTCGTTAAAGAGTATTATGTTATTTTTTAACTGAATTTTAATCCAATAACGACCATCTACGTAGACCTTCTCTGCGATAATCACATTTAGCAACCCCTTAATCCCTTCTGCATTTAAATCCTTGCTTATTCAAGTATTGAACTACTGTTAAATTTTTTACTTTTGCCCTATACGCTAACCTATTGTACGTTTTCTTATCTAATTTGAGAAATCCCAAGTGGTCAACTTTATGCTGTAAAATATTGAATAGTTGATTTTCTGTACACTTTGAACCATATTCAACACCAAATCCTAAACTCTGTATATATAAAATAGGCTTATCTATCTTACATATATGCCTATAGACTGTCTGGTGGTTACTTCGTAAATCAGTTAGATTAACAACGTCCCCATAATGATATTTCAAGTATAGAGAAATGATGTTTTTGTATGAATACAAATCATCCATAACCCTAATACCTGTTTCATCAAAAAATGAATTAATTAGACCTCTGTTTTTCAATAAATATCGAAATAGAAAAAAGTTTTTCTCCTTCAACTCTTTAAGGGATACAACACCGTTTTTATGATAACTACTCAACCTTTTTATTAAAGACGACATTAGAAACACCTTCCTTTAGGGTATCTAAGTCTACAACCGAAAACTCTTTACAGAAGAACTGGAATACTTCGAGAGGACTTTTATCATCGAGCATAGCAGGGCTATAACCTGCATTAGTTACATTTAATCTGAACTCTAAGTAATCTTCTTTAGACTCAAACTCTCCACCACCAATAAGCTGTAGTAAGACCTCCATAATTGCCAATATCTGAACTGCTTTTTGTGTACTTGTTTCTTCGATGTCCATTAAATATTCATCGGTCATACATTCTCCACAACCCTCAAATACTTCCTCTTGGTGTGTATCTGTTATATTTAACGGAGTACCTTCATAGATAGTTCTGCCTATTGTATTCCATGTTCCATCAGTATTCTGTTCTAATATATCAAGAATTTTGGTTAACTCACTTTCGTCTTTGAACATCCTCATACAATTGTTGCATCTAATCATAATATTCCTCCTTTAAAGTGGGGACAAACCCACCTTATTTTGAGGGTGGGGAGTCCTTATGTACTTCTAGTATAATTTCATCTATCATTTTGTCTGTCACACTGTTTTTAGCAACTGAGAGGG
>CAYYEC010000127.1:0-9271 GCA_964470745.1 uncultured Eubacteriales bacterium
CTCAATACAGCTTTTCCATTATCAATGCTATTGTCAATCTCTATATCATATACGTCGCCAATCAGTTTTTTATTGGCATCTGCTGCTTCAAATTTGTCTGTAGACACACTCTGGTTTTTGATTGCATCTTTTCCTTCAAGTACATCAATGTTATTATTAACATCAGCTATTGTGGTATCTTTATTATCTTTATTATCGTTATCTTTATTCCCGCTTGATTTTACAATTACAGTTCTTGTTACCTCTGTAGTGTTGCCAGCCATATCAGTTATGTGGTAAGTTAATACATAAATACCTGTCTTTGAAGTATCAACTTCTCCACTTACGACTACTTTTCCTCCAATGTCTCCTTCAAGGTTGTCTGTAGCAGTTACACCTTGCTCAACATAGGTTTGCCCTCTTTTCAATACTATAGTTGAATCACCATTTAATACAATCTCAGGTGGAACTTCATCATTATATAATTTGTCATAAATATTATTAACTACTTCTTTAAACTTATCTTGCAGCTCTGAATGATTATCATATGGATTTGAGTCTTTAATATCCTGTGCTGTCTCTTCTTTTTGTTCATTTTGGAATCCATCATATTTATCCTTTGCATCAGGGTCAAAGTCCATATCTTCATCTTCCAATATATTCAACAGCTCAGCTATAGAAATATCATCAGTAATAAGCTTTGTTAATTCCTCTTGCTTTTGTTCTTTTGTCATATGCATTACAGAGTATATACTCAAATGGTTTGTTAATAATTCAATTTCTCCAGTATTTTCATTATAGCTGCTTCTGATATATTCCCATTTTCCATCATTAGTATCCGGGTCCTTATCAGGATCAGTATTATAATAGAATGTCATAAGTGAATCATTAACTGTCCCAATAGCTATCCTCAACGTAATATCTTCATCACTATGGAAGCCTTCATACACTTCATCGTTTATTACATTACCATCCTCATCCTCTTCAACTACTTTCATTTTGAAATCATAAACATTTCCATCGTAAATCCCCATAGAACCTTCTATTGCATCTTCCAGTTCCTGATTATCATCAAGATTTACCTTTTCACAAACAAGCTCCAATCTGGATTTAGTACCCATTCTATCAGTGTCAATATCCTTCATAGGAATCTGGATTGATATTTTCTTTCCATCCTCTGTCCCCGTTTCAAGCTTGAGTTTAACCTCTGCATCCTTACCGTCCTGTACCTTGTCTTTACTGATACTAATTTTTACAGGATTGCCATCAGTAACATCATCATTTACTTTAATCAAAATGTCACTTGTTTCATTTTGTTTTGCACCTTTAATTGCATCTTCAATCTTTTTATCATCAATTTTTTCTTCATTGTCAGCTGAAATAGTTGCATCTGCTGGGATTTCTTTCTCAACAACATTTATAGTCCTTGTAGCCGTAGTTACATTTCCAGATGAATCTGCAACAGTATATGTTAATGTATAAGTACCTACCTTTTTGGTATTAAAGTTTCTTGTAACTTTTACATTATTAGTTATATCTCCATCCACATCATCAACAGCCTTATAACCTTTCTCAACATACAGGCTATCAACTTCTATTTCTACGACATTATCTCCATAAAGAGTCAATACAGGTGGAACAGCATTTGCATAAACTGTTATTACAAATGTTTTTGTTTCCGTTGCATCTCCTTTAGTAATAGTTGCTGTCAACGTTACCTGAGTATTCTCTTGAGGAGGTCTAATCTTACCGTCTTCTGAAACAATTCCTTCAGGATATGCTTGCCATGTTATTATGCTCCCCATTTCTCCAGATATTGGTAAAACAATATCCTTTGTTACTCTTTCAGGACTATCTCCCGGCTTGAATCCTATCTCCAAGTTTTTCTTGTCTTCACTAGTTTTTTCATTGTCATTATCAACGGTGAAATTAATCTTTGTGATGTTTCCATAAGGGTCAGTAACTATTAATTCATACTCACCATTTTTGTCAACTACTGTTCCGCCAGTAAATGGCAATCCATTTAGTGTTGCTGTACCTTCATCAAAATCAATAACGGGATAATATTTGAATACGTCTCCATCTTTCACGCCTGTAACTTCAGGTTGTGCTTTATCCAAATAAACAATTTTTACATCTGTTATTTCATTTCCGTATCTATCAATAATTTTAGCAACTATAGCAGTAAAGCCATTAGCACCTAAAACTAAAGGTCTGTCCTCGTTTATTAGACTTATATTATAAACCTTAAAGTCATCGTCACCTAATGAATCTAAATCAAACTCTCCTACATCAAAACTTGATGCACTAGTAATACAATAATACACCTTGGAGTACACAGCCTCTGAAACTGAGTCATTATAAAATTCAGTAGTTATCCAAACATTATAATCTTCATTGCTGCTGGTACTACTTGGACTTATATGTATTTGAGGACTTGCATCCAGATCGTCCTTAATTGTAACAGTAGTACTGTTTATTTCACTTATATTTCCAGCTTTATCTTTTGTTTTCGCTCTAATCTCTGTAGTTCCCAAATTCTTTATTTTAATAATACTATCATCAATATATAACTGCCAGTCGGATTCAACATTATCATAGAGTACTTTATAAACAGTTTCCGCTACTCCTGAAACATTATCCTCTCCAGAGATCAATTTAATTTCGTACCCTTTATTGTTATAGTCTCTATCAGGATATCTTTCAAATCCAGGCATGGCTGGAGCTGTTCCATCATACAAATAATTAATTGAATTTGAAAAATTACTCTCATTTCCTGCTTTATCAGTACCTGTGACCCTGTATGTATGCATTCCTTCAGTAATATCCTCAAGAGTTATGCTAACCGTAGTATCATCATTTTTATATACGCTGCTAATAACTTTTGAACCTTCATATATTTTTACCAAGTTAACATCTGAAGCACAATCAACTCCTATTACCAGAGTATCATCATTATCAATTACCTGATCTATTGTTTCCCCTTGGACTGAAACTATGGTTGGTTCTGTAGGTTTATTATTGTCATATTCATATTTAAATAAGCTTGAATCACTTTCATTTCCCGCTGGGTCTGTTGCTGTTACAATAAATGTATGTTCAGCTACTGAAAGCTCATCAAGTACAATCCTAACAGGGCTTTCTGCAGCATAGACAGCTTTTACAACAGTTTTTCCTTCATCACTTTCTTCATAAACCTGTATGTAGTCTCCAACTACCACATTTTCAATTACTATTTCAGGAGTACTGGCATTATCTATTTTAGTAGTATCTGAATCTTCATTTATAGAACCTATTGAAGGTATATTAGGTGATGCCGTATCCAACACTATATTCTTAGTAGCCTCAGTACTTACATTACCTGCATCATCAGTTGATGTTACCTTAATTATTATGTCTCCATCTTTAAGTGAACTTAAGTCTGCTGGGTCAGGAGTTAATGTCCATGAACCTAAATCGTCAGCTGTCACTGTTTTTGTCACTGTATTTCCATTTTCATCTTCAAAAACCACTTCAACTGTTGAATTTGCCTCTGCTGTACCACTTACTTCAACATCTGCTTTTTCCGAGTTATTTACAATATCGTCCTCTTCAATGGATGGATTAATTATTGGAGAATCAGGCACTCCTGTATCCATTACTACAGTTGCTAGGGTTTCACTGCTTATATTTCCTACATCATCCGTTGCTGTTACTTTAATATCTATTGACCCATCTACAAGACTGCTAAAGTTTAAAGTGGCTGACCAGTTTCCCTGAGAATCAGCTTCATCAGTCTTATTCATTCCGGTTTGATCTGAATCCACAAAATTTATAGTTATAGTGGAATTTGGTTCTGCTGTTCCACTTACTTCTACATCTTTTACCTCTGTATTATTGACTTTATCGTCTTCTTCAATTGGTGTATTTATTATAGGTGTAGTTGATACAGTATCTTTTTCTACTGTGTCTGCTGCAGCAGTTCCTGTGTTTCCAAATGTGTCTGTTGCTACAGCACTTACTGTTATTGTTCCATCTACTAAACTACTTAAGTCCGCTAAATCTCCACATAAACACCAAGCACCGCTTTCATTTGCTGTTACTGTTTTTATCACAGTTGCATTATTTGCATCTTTAAATGTAACTTCTATAGATGCATTAGCTTCCGTTGTTCCACCTACGTGAACAGTTGCTTTTTCAGTATTGTTTATTATATTGTCCCCTTCTATTGGTGTTGTTATTGCAGGTGCATCCGGACCTGTTTTATCTATTTTTATTATTACACTTTGTGTGTTAGCCACATTTTCTGATTTATCTTTGGCTCTATAATAAAGGCTTGTTTCACCTTCACTAGTTATTGTTCCTGTAGATGATTGTGTCCAACTTACATTATCAGTACTATATTCATATATTACAAATCCAGAATCATCTGTAGAACCTGACATCGTAAAGTTTACATCAGAATTTGTCCATGTTCCACTAGTATATTCGCTTTCATCATTTTCAGTTTCCAAATAAATTGAAGGATCAGTAGGAGCTTCTTCATCTGTTATTACATATGGTCCAAAATACCCTGGAGTTAAAGCATTTCCTGCATTATCTTCTGCCATATAGTGAAGATACCAAGTCCCCGCTTCTGTAAAATACACTTTTCTTGTTAAACTATTGCTAGCAGAACTCCAAGCACTATCACTCTCATCTGGAGTCATAGTACTATTAGTTAATGCATACTTTTGAAATGCAAAACCACTTCCACCTGTTTCGCTATAAGTTAATGTTTCACTACTTGAAACAGCCAACGTTCCACTTCCTATACTTGCTGACACAGTTGGTTCATCAGTATCATCAACAATAGTTAAAATCCTGCTAAAAGTTTTTGAGCTTGAGCCATCCTCATTTTTTACTTTCAAAGATATCAAATATTCTCCTGCACTTTTTCCCGAAAAGTCTGTCATCTTAGCATAATTAGAATTAACTGTATTATTATCTTTTGAAACTATCCATTTTTCTTCTGAAAGACTCTTTCCCATAGGGTCATAGCTTGTATCATCTATAGAGATAGACATATTACTTTCATATGTGTATAAAGTACTTGGTGATATAAAAAACTCAGCAATAGGAGTTGAATCCCCACTGGTTGCAGTTGATCTGTATTTTGAATATGATGTACTCCATTCTCCCTGATAATCTTTTACCAATAACTGAACAATATAGTTCTTATCTGCCTGAAATGCTGTTGGTTGACCACTTGTCCAACTGGTATCTGTTGTTTCTTTCCACTGCCATATCTCTTGTGCAATTCCCTTATCAGTATCACTCCGTTTATCAATATCATATGAGTCATCAATTATACTTACATTATATGAACTGTCAACACTTAGCCTAAAACTACTTACTGGCTTTCTGTGTACATAAATTGTCTTGACTAAAATATCATCATTATTGTAATTAGTTGTATAATAGATACTGTATTTCCCAGGCTTCTCAAAAGAAATATCCATATCACTTAAATACTGATTATTATAAACTACCGTTCCATTGGCATTTTCATAAACACTAGGATCATGAATCACCTTCCATTTACCATTAGGACAATTTCCATCTGCTGTATTGGTAGCTTCCGATGAAGGAGTTATACTTAAAGTAAAAGGAGTTCCAAAGGTCAAATATTGAACATTAGACTCTTTTGTAGAATTATATATATTATAAATATAGTCAGCAAATTTATCCAAGTCAGCATCATAAGTTCTTCCATCATCATCTCTATTTACAAATGTACCTTTACCACTATTTTTAGCAACAAATCCGCCTGTTCCATCTGTGCCAATTGCTTGTACCTGATTTGCATCAGTTCCCCACCCCAAATAATGAATTTCATCATTATCCATTCTAGTAAGAATTTCTCCCAGTGCAACAGGGTGATCAAAATCAGATACAGTATCATCTTCTAAGTTTACTATAAACCTTTTTGCAGTATCTCTCCATTCAGGCTGGCGAATAACTTGTGAAAATCTTTTCCCATTTGTTGTTTCCATAGTTAAATTCTCAAAGTTAAACCATGAAAGCATACTACAGCCATGAGATTGATACGCTGCCAAAGGACCAAATCCGTATTGTATATCATCCTCATCTGAATCATCAGTAGGATCATTAGGATCATCCGTACTAAAGTCTTCAAGGTCAGTATACTCTGAAATTTTCGTAGTTGAGTCAACTACATCTGTCATTTTAACCGTATCACTTGTAACTTCCATTGTTATGCTATGAGATCCTCCCATTGCATTATCAGAAAAAGTTTGTAATTTAGACACATAACTAGACTGATATGTAAAACTACTTGATGAATTATGAAAAGTACTTAGTGGCATATCTTTAATCTTATATAATGTAGGTGTCGATTTTCCTGTGGAACTATTTTTCTCCATCAACATTACATATCCAGATATCTTTTGATTATTTAAAAATGTAGTACTAACTGTTGACTGTCCATTTGAACTTACTGTACTATATGTATCAAGATTGGTAATTTTTGCATTAAATAAAAATCCTCCACCAATCATACTATGGTTGTTTACATTATTATCATCCATTGTAAAAGTAAACGTCTTCTTAGTAGAACTACTGCTTGGCATAAACATAAAGTCTGTATATGCAGGTGAACCGTAACCATAAAAAGAAATTTGATTTCCATCATTTTTAACTATTATGTGATTTGTACCTGAATAAGTTGAATCTGTGCCAGGATAATTAACTTCTCCCCAATCTCCATAATGATCAAATTTCTTCCATGCAAAACTGTTTTCTGCACTTACTTCACTTGCTTCTATAGCCGTAACATTAATTCTGTTTTGTGGTATACCCTTGGAAATCAATTTAGCAGTTATGTCATCACCAAAATTCGATACATCTTCACTTGAGCTTCCTACTGACAAAACCACATCAACATCGTATACCTTATCTACGCTAAGATTAACATCTGCCGCATGTGAAGTACCAGTAAAAACGAAATTGATAGAGTTAAAAACAAGCATAAATAATAGAAAAAATGATACTATCTTTTTTGTTTTTCTCTTTAAATTAATTTTAATTGAATTATTCATTAGCATATCTCCTTAAATTAATTTTAATTGAATTATTCATTAGCATATCTCCAATAAAGACATTTTTAAATATATGATTGTAAAAATTTATCTTTTCTTCGCAATCATAATAAATCATAATGCAAATTTCTCACAATTTTCTCACAAATCGATCAAATATTCCATTTGAATACCCTAATTTCTAAGAATGTAAAAAATTTTTTTATAAATATCATAAAAAAAATATCTCAAATAATTTTGCTTATAGAAAATTATTTTATTTCTTTATCTATCAGATAAAATTCATACGATGGTTTTCATGATTTTTTTTTTCGTTTGTTTATCCATATAAAATTCCCCCTTTAATTTTCCTGACAGAAAATATGTCTAAAAAATATAAATTAAGTTTATTCCTTATCTAAACGGGTAAAAATTTATTGTTTATACTTACAAATTGTGATAAGTTCTTAATAAAGACATAAATCAAATTTTACTCAAGGATGATTTACATATGATATATTTGCATAAAAGAATAGTATTAACAATAATTTTTGTAATTATAATTTCAGTAGCTTTTGTTTTAGTATACCTTGATTTTATTCCAAACAAATCTGCTCCTTTGGCAAAAAAAGGACTTTTTGATCTTAGAAATTGGGATTTTAGTAAGAATGGCCCTGTCAAATTATCCGGTGAATGGGAATTCTATCTTGACCAGCTTTTGTCTCCGGAGGATTTTGAGAATACCAACCCTTCCAAACCGACCTTTACAGCCTATGTAAAAGTTCCATCCAAACTTGATAAAAGTATTTACCCTGATCATTGCTGCGGTACATATCGTCTTTTGATTAATATAAATCCCACTAAGGATATTTTTGGTATAAAAACATCTAATATAAGAATGTCAAACAAGCTTTTTATTAATGGTATACTGCGTGGCTGCAGTGGAAATCCTTCAGATGATTTAACCGTGTATTTTCCTGGTAATACACCATATTCAACTTATTTTGATGCTGATGAAAACCAAATTGAAATTGTTCTTCAAATAGCCAATTATACATTTCCAAATTCAGGAATTATTCATCCAATATATTTTGGATTACACAAAGATATATCTTTATTTGAATCTGTATCCAATGGATTTGATCTGTCAGGAGTCATTATCCTAATCTTATTTGCTGCTTATCATTTAGGAATTTATTACTCAAGAACAAAGGATAAAAGCTTTCTATACTGCGGTATATATTTTATATTGCTTTCAGTATGTACTTTTACAACTGGAGAAAAATTATTTATGAGAATATTTAGCTTTATTCCCTTTGAAATTTCGTATAAATTACAGGATTTCGCATCTTTTTTAAGTGCTTTAATATTAGCATTATTTATTAATAGTCTCGGCAAGGACTTCTTTCCTAAAAAAGTCTTGATATTTTCCTTTATTATTTATATCCCATATTTAGTTGCCATTATTCTTATACCTTACAATAAGTACAATTATTCACAAAATATTATGTGGCTTTTTACTACAATTTTAGTTTTATTTATTCTTATTAGGCTTATAATCTGCTATTTTAAAGGTAACTATGGGAATCTGAATAAAACCGGTGTTGTGCTGTTAATTGGAAGTATTTCAAGTATAATGTTTTTAATGCTGAGTAGTGTTTTTTTCTATAGAAATATTATAAATACCATTATATTTGGTCGGCTGGGTTTTTTTAGCCTTATAGTTTTTATGGCAATTATGCTGGCAAATAAATATACATATGCTTTTTTTAATATGGAAAAATCAATTGACATGGCAAAAAGAAATGAACTGGCTTTTTTACAGGCCCAGATCAAACCTCATTTTTTATATAATACAATCAGCACTGTTATTTCCTTTTGCCACACAGACCCTAAAAAAGCATCTGACCTCTTAATTAATTTCAGCAAATACTTAAGATTAAGCTTTGATGTTGATATCTCTTCTTCCCATATATTTATCGAAAGAGAATTGCAGTTAACCAGAGCATATGTTGAAATTGAAAAAGCACGCTTTGGTAAGAGAATACAGGTAAAATACGATATTGACGAAAAATTGCTCAGATGCAGTATTCCGCCGTTAATAATCCAGCCATTAGTTGAAAATGCCATACGGCATGGTATATGTAAGAAGGAGAAAGGCGGCATGGTATTGCTGTCTATAAAAGAAGTAGATGAAAAAGTACATATTCGTGTTTTTGATGACGGTATAGGAA
>CAYYEC010000128.1:0-9221 GCA_964470745.1 uncultured Eubacteriales bacterium
TCTATATTTTGATACTTATTTACTGCTTCATGCTCATTTTCATCTGCCGGTACATCATCACTTAGAATTATTAATACTTTAGCCTTTGCCTTCAAGCCTTCATCTATAACAAAATCAGGGGTTATCAATAATATATCCAGAGGTTTGTCCAGACCTGATAGATAATTTTGTAATGCATCTTTTTTTGAAAATGAATCTATTCTAAATCTATCTTTATATCTGTTCCTTATGTAAGTATATATTCCTTCACAATATCCCAAGTCAAAGTCAGCAATTGCCATATTTAATCCTGCCAAAATACTGTCCCCCTTATTAACGCAAGTAATATCTTGTAAAGTCTTATCACAATTTGTAAAAATAACTCAATTTATGTTCTATTATTAAAATATTACAATATTCATTGAACATTGTCAATAAATAAATGCATTTAATTTTCACAAAGCCAATAGAGTAGTTTGGAATTACTAGTAGAAACGTATTTTCAGCATATAAAAACAGGTTATTATTATGCAAACATAATAATAACCTGTTTTTATATATTTTAACTTAAACTTTAAATTCCTCCGGTCTGGTTTCATTAAATCCAAACTCATACAATAATGCATCAACGATCCTTCTGCTAGCTTTACCGTCACCATATGGATTAACTGCTTGTGCCATCAAATCATATTCATTCATATCTTCAAGTAATTGCATGGCTAAATGAATTATTTTCTTTTTATCTGTCCCTGCAATTTTTACAGTTCCTGCTATAACTGCTTCGGGTCTCTCTGTTTCATTTCTTAAAACAAGGACAGGCTTGCCTAATGAAGGTGCCTCCTCTTGAAGACCTCCTGAATCAGTCATAATGAAAAATGACTTAGCCATAAGGTTATGCATATCTTCAACATCTAAAGGCTCAATTAAATGAACTCTTTCACATTTGCCTAAAATCTCATTTACAACCTCTTGAACAGCAGGATTTAAATGAACCGGGTATACAATTTCAATATTTAGATAATTATCTGCCAGATATTTCAATGCCAAACATATATTTCTTAATGGTTCTCCAAGATTTTCTCTTCTATGAGCTGTGACTGTTATAACTCTTTTTTTTGCAAAATCCAGATTTTTTAATCCATGATTTTGAAATATATAATCTTTTTTAATAGTAGTCTTTAAAGCATCTATTACTGTATTTCCGGTAACATAAATCTTTTCTGCTTTAACCCCCTCATTTAGGAGATTATTTTTATTAGCTGAAGTAGGAGCAAAATGCAAATCACACAATACTCCTGTCATCTTTCTATTCATTTCTTCAGGGTATGGAAAATATTTGTCAAATGTTCTTAATCCAGCCTCTACATGGCCTACGCTAATTTTTTGATAGAATGCAGCTAAACTTCCTACAAACGTCGTTGTAGTATCTCCATGAACAAGTACAATATCCGGCCTAACTTCTTCAAAAACCTTACTTAGTCCATCCAAGGCTTTAACTGTAATATCTATAAGTGTCTGTCTATTCTTCATAATATCTAAATCAAAATCAGGAGTTAATCCAAAAATACTAAGCACCTGATCTAACATTTGTCTATGCTGAGCTGTAACACAAAGAATTGATTCAATTTTCTCTTCTTTTTCCAGTTCCTTCACTAAAGGAGCCATTTTAACTGCTTCCGGCCTGGTTCCAAACACTGTAATAACCTTAAGTTTCGTCAACTTTCAAACCTCTTTTTCTAGAATTTGCGACAATCAAGACCCATCGCCTGTCGCATTATTGGGTTCCTTCATTGCTATTTTATTATTTAAATCTTTATTTTGTTCCTCATCAATTTTTATTTTAACAGCATTTTCTTCTATTTCATCAGTACCTATTTCACTCATATATCTTGCCCCACCTATAATAAAAACTGATATTAATATTATAAGTATAATTGCACTAAGAAGTCCTTTATCAGCTAGAACAATTGCAATAAGACCTAATGTACCACTTATAACATACATAAATGAAACACTTTGCTTATGGCTAAGTCCCATGTCAATAAGTCTATGATGTAAATGCCCTCTGTCCGCTTCCATTATTGATTTTCCACTAACTATCCTTCTTAAAATTGCAAAAACTGTGTCAAAAAGAGGAAGACCTAAAGTTAGTAAAGGTATTGCAATAGCAATAGCTGTATAGGACTTTAGAAGTCCTTGTATGGAAATAACTCCTAGCGTAAATCCTAAAAACGTTGCTCCTGTATCTCCCATAAATATTTTTGCTGGATTAAAATTAAATGGTAAAAATCCTAATGTGGACCCTGCCAAAGCAACAGTAATAATTGCTATTTCATATTGACCGCCAATTACAGATACAAAAAACAAGGTCAAACTTGCTATAGAGGAAACTCCTGCTGATAATCCATCAAGTCCATCAATTAGATTGAAAGCATTGGTTATGCCAACAATCCAGAGCATTGTTAGTGCATAGGATACAATAGGGTACTGTAAAAACGAAGATACTTTATCTGAATTAAAAGGATTTGTAACAACCTGTATTTGAGTACCAGTCCTGACCACAATAAATGCTGCAATTAATTGTAAAGGAAACTTAATTTTTGCACTAAGTGGCCTTATATCATCAACAATACCTACTGTTAAGATAATACCCATTCCAACTAAAAAACCAATAAATTGTGTAATCTGGTCATTAGCTATACTAAAACTTGTTTCTTTAAATGAGGATCCAAAGAAATTATATAATATAGCTACCAAAAATCCGCAGATAATTGCCAATCCACCCATTAAAGCTATAGGTTTCTTATGCATCCTTCTATTATCTTTTGGGACATCTACTGCACCAACCTTAAAAGCTATTTTCTTAACCATTGGAGTGGCAAAAAAAGCAACGAGAAACGCTAAAACGAATGATATAATATATTCGAATCTAATTTCTATCACAAAAACACCTTCTCAAAATTTTATTACTCTTTATCTTTAGTTTGTAATTTATTAACAACTCTATACTGTAGAAATATTTTCATATTTAACGACTCTTATTCCAGCTTCCTTTAATATCCCCATGGAAAGCTGGTCTGGATAGTCTCCTTTAAATATAATCTTGTTAATTCCAGAATTTATTATCATTTTAGCACATAGTATACAGGGTTGATGTGTAACATACATAGTTCCACTATTTACGCTGGTTCCTGAATGAGCAGCCTGAACAATCGCATTTTGCTCTGCATGAATAGCTCTGCAAAGCTCATGTCTTTGTCCTGAAGGAATATTCATTTCATCTCTTAAACAGCCTACTTCCGAGCAATGCTTACATCCTGTAGGTGCTCCGTTATATCCTGTAGCAAGAATTCTTTTATCCTTGACTATTAATGCTCCTACCTGACGTCTCATACATGTTGACCTGCTTTTTATCAGTTCAACTATGTCCATAAAATATTCATCCCAACTTGGCCTCATACAAAACCCTCCGTTTTTTAGCTGAGAAAAGATTATAAATTACCAAGTGACATTTTCTACTGCAATTCTATTAGCAAACTTCTAATCTCAATCTCAATCTTACTTCGTGCTAAACAATCTATCTCCGGCATCACCAAGACCTGGTACTATATATCCATGGTCATTTAGCTCCTGGTCAACTGCTGCACAATATATTTCTACATCAGGGTGTACTTCATTTACTTTTTCTATTCCCTGCACAGAAGCTATAAGGCACATTAATTTGATATTCTTTACACCTTTTTCTTTAATATAATGAATAGCACCGCATGCTGAACCACCTGTTGCAAGCATTGGGTCAAGTACTACTATTTCTCTTTCCTCTGCATCCTCAGGGAGTTTACAATAATATTCAACAGGCTGAAGAGTATTTGGATCTCTGTACAACCCAATGTGACCTACTTTTGCCATAGGTAATAATGTCAACATACCGTCAACCATTCCCAGACCAGCTCTTAAAATAGGCACTATTCCTAATTTTTTTCCTGATATAACTTTAGTCTTTGCAATAGCAACAGGAGTTTCAATTTCAACTTCCTTCAAAGGCATATTTCTGGTTACCTCATAGCCCATTAACATGGATATTTCAGAAACAAGCTCTCTGAATTCCTTTGTATCAGTATTCTTATCTCTTAAAAGAGAAATTTTATGCTGAATTAACGGATGGTCAAAAACAAAAATATTTTTCATAAATAAATCCTCCAAATTAAAAATTTATATTTTAAAATTATTTTTAATACAAAAATAAATACCTAACAGCAAGTATATTTATTTTCAATGTCAGATATCTTATCCACTCTGGTTTTATGCCTACCTCCTGCAAATTCAGTAGTCAGCCAGGTATCAACAATATCCAGAGCAAGACCTACTCCAACAACTCTCTCACCAAGTGCAAGTATATTGGCATCATTATGTTCTCTACTCATTCTTGCCATAAATGTGTCTGTACATAAGGCTGCCCTTATTCCTGGAACTTTATTTGCAGATATAGAAATCCCTAAGCCTGTGCCACAAATTATTATTCCCTTTTCGCATTCTCCATTTTTAATAGATTCAGCTACAGCAAGTCCAATTTCGGGGTAATCAATTGAATTTGTATCATATGTGCCAAAATCTTTTATTTGCATTCCTTTTTCTTTTAAATGATCAATTATAGAGGTTTTTAAATTAAATCCCCCATGATCACTTCCTATTGCAATCATTCATTTGCCTCCATGTTTTTATGTATAAAATTATTTTATAATATATGAAAATATATGTCAAAATAAAGTTATATTAAATTTTGTTTTCTTTTAGTTCTTCTAAAACAATGTCAATACTCTGTTTAATTTCCAGAGCACATTGTCTATAAGTTTCCAAATCCATTCCATAAGGGTCACATATATCTATATTATTTTGCATAATGTAATCATTTTTATTTTTAGCAAACTCCTTTAATGTGTATACCTTCCCATTTGCCCCTGGGAAGTATGCCAAAATAGCTCTCTTGTGATTTCTTGTCATAGTTAATATTAAATATGCATCATCGACTAAATATGAAGAGGCTCTGCTAGACCTATGACTGCTTATATCAATATTCCATTCATTTCTTAATACATCAATAGCATTCCTACTGGCACTATCCCCTGGAAATGCAGCTATTCCAACCGATGAACAAGTATACTTATTCTTTAGTTCAGAATCATCCTCTAAAGCAGCTTTAAATATTCCCTCGGCCATGCTGCTCCTACATGTATTACCTGTACACACAAATAAAATATTTCTCATGTTCATCACCTCTTTACCAAATTCTAACTATTTCATCCAAACCTCTTGCTTTACCTCAATCATAATGTCAGCCTTAACCTCAAACTATCCTCATCTACAACTCTGGAAAAGGCTACCTTAATTCTTAATTCTAATAATATTATATCCCGCCGCCTTACTTAATCTATTCATGATTGCCAATTCAATTCCTGTATTTTCAAAAGCCTCTGCTAAAATAATATCAACACCTTTATCATCGAACTCTCTTAAAGATTGAAATAACTTCGCTGCTATGGTTTCAGGGCTTTGTCTGCTGCCTAATGAAATTATTTCAACATTTTTATACATACTTTCTGTTTCATCAGTAGCCAAAACTCCTACCTTTTTATTTCTTGCTTTCTCTTCATTTATTATATCATGAATTTTATTTATTACCTTTTCAACAGAACCCTCGACTATTTTAACTTCTGCTTTAGGAGAATAATGCTTGTACTTCATCCCGGGAGATTTAGGGATATTTATGTCTGATTGCTCCATAATTGCCGGATCAATAATTACATTGTTTATTTCTCTTTTCAGATCCTCTAATGTTATTCCACCTGGTCTTAATATCATATTTGGTTCAAGGGTCAAATCTAAAACAGTAGATTCAAGTCCAATATTTGCAAAATCCCCATCAATAATTACATCAACTTTACCGCTCAAATCTTCAATGACATGCCTGGCACAGGTTGGACTGGGCTTACCGGATATATTTGCGCTTGGCGCTGCTATAGGTAATCCGGATTCTTTTATTAAAGCCAAAGCAATTGGATGATTTGGCATTCTCACTGCGACTGTGTCTAAACCTCCAGTAATAATGCCCGGAACTTTTAATGATTTCCTTAAAACGAATGTAATCGGACCTGGCCAAAGCCTGTCCATTAATAGATGTGCATTATAGGGTATCTCTCTTACAAGTTCATTTATTTGCTCAATACCTGCTATATGTACAATTAAGGGATTATCAGAAGGTCTCCCTTTTGCTCTAAATATATTTTTAACAGCCTCTTCATTGAGTGCATTTGCTCCCAATCCATATACGGTTTCAGTAGGAAAAGCTACCAATCCGCCACTTTCCAAAACCTTTGCTGCAAATTTTATCTTGCCTAAATCTATATTATTTTTATCTATTTTCAAAATTTCAGTCTTCAATAATTCCACCTATTCAATTCTCAATTCTCAATTCTCAATTCTCAAAAAAATTTTAGTGCTCGGAAAATACAGTTGTCAACAATTATTCATTAATCTTCTTTCCACCTAATTATACACCGATACTACGATTCCACACAATATCCCAAATACACTTCCAATTGAGGAAAATCTGCCCAAGTACATCTTCTTTGACTCTGGCACTAATTGACCATACACAACATATAGCATGGCTCCACCGGCAAATCCCAGGCATATGGATATAAAAATATTTGACAAGCCTCCTATTAAAGCACCTAGAAAAGCTCCAATCCCCATAGGTACGCCGGATAACACTGTATATATAAATGCTTTCATTTTTGTTATTCCTCCAGCCCTCATAGGAACTGCCATTGCAATTCCTTCTGGTATATCATGAATTACAATTGCTAATGTAAGTGTAATCCCAAGGGCTGTGGATGCTTCAAATCCTGATCCTACAGCAAAACCCTCTGGCAAATTGTGCAGGGCTATAGCCACTGACATTAAAATTCCCGCTCTTAATAGGCTGGATTTACTACCTTTCTTTTTTAAATACTCTATTTTAATTATATGGTTTTCTATAACAACAATCGAAAGTACTCCTATTACAACACCAAATAATGTGTAGGAGGCGCCTCCCAGGCCTATAGCCTCAGGTATCAGCTCAAAACATACAACTGAAGTCATTAATCCTGCTGAAAATTCCAATATAAAGCTTAAACTTCTTTTTTTTATATTATTTATAAAAAAAGCAGATAAGCCACCTATACTTGTACCTGCGATCCCTGAAACTAAACCTATAAGCGTTACTTTCATTAATTCATACAATTATATCACCTTCGGTAAATTCTATTCACCGGGTGAGGATTTTATGTATGAGAGTTGGAATGACAGCGTTCTGAGACTATCCTCTATCACTTTCAATTTTCTTCTCCACTCAGCTTTGCTGCCTGATCACTTGTTATTAAGGCATCAATTAATTCATTTATGTCCCCATCGAGTATTTCATCTATCTTATAAAGTGTCAGTCCAATTCTGTGATCTGTTACTCTTCTTTGAGGATAGTTGTATGTCCTTATTCTTTCGCTTCTATCACCAGTACCTACTTGAACTTTTCTTGATTGGGCATAGCTGGAGCTTTGTTCCTCCTGAGCCATTTCATAAAGCTTTGAACGTAGTATTTTCATGGCTTTCTCTTTATTCTTATGCTGAGATCTTTGGTCCTGACAAGTAACAACAAGTCCAGAAGGTGCATGAGTAATTCTTATGGCAGAATCAGTCTTATTAATATGCTGTCCCCCTGCACCAGATGCACGGTAGGTATCTATTCTTAAATCACTTTGATTTATTTCAACATCAACATCTTCTACTTCAGGTAGCACTGCAACAGTAACAGTAGAGGTATGGATTCTTCCACTTGACTCAGTAGTAGGAACTCTTTGTACTCTATGAACTCCACTTTCAAATTTCAATTTACTATATGCTCCCTTACCTTCTATAGAGAAAACAACTTCTTTAAATCCACCTATTTCTGTTGGATTAGAATCAAGTATTTCTGTTTTCCAGCCAGTTCTTTCAGCATATCTTGTGTAAATTCTGTACAAAACTCCGGCAAAAAGAGCAGCTTCGTCTCCTCCGGCGCCTCCCCGTATTTCCACAATAACATTTTTGTCATCGTTTGGGTCTTTTGGCATAAGAAGAATCCTTAATTCATTTTTAGCTTTTTCAAGATTTTCTTTTGATTCTTCAAGTTCCATTTCAATAAGCTCGCGCATTTCTTTATCTGGTTTATCGTCAAGCATTTCTTTAGCATCTGATATATTCTGATTAAACTTTTTATACTCTCTGTATTTATCAACAATCTCCTGTAAATCAGTATGTTCTTTCATTAGTTTTCTATATTCCTCTTGATTGTTAATAACTACAGGGTCGCTAAGTTTATGATTTATTTCTTCAAACCTGTTTTCTGTAACTTCTAATTTGTCAAACATTTCACACCTCTTTGAAATTTAATCTTTCGGGGTAATATTATATCATATTGAAAGTTTATTATCTATAAGCAAATTTTATATGATATAATTTTATCTTTATTAAAGGAGTTTACCCATTTTTGTAGAATACAGTAACACATGTTGTAAAAACTGATAGTAGGATTTTTATAATGTGTTACTTTATTTCATTATATCTATATAAATTGCAAAAATGAATTTACATATGAATAATTGGATTTTTGCGACAAGAGTTTGAGGTAATATAAGCGCACAAAAATAAAATGCAAAATCTTTTGTGCGTTATAAATAAGGGGTGATTTTGTGAATTCTATTAATTATAAATATAAAAAATTTATCTATATATTTTTTATATTTATAGGTTTATTATTATTATTGGACTTTATAGTGCTGTCTATATATAGCGGAGGAATGGATGTAGGGATTTTGCTTCCAGGGATTGTTGGATTTTTTCTTATTTCCTATTTTACTATCAAGCTATACAATAGAGGCTTTGTTCTACTAATAAAAAATACTTTTATGAAAAGACTTTTAATTATAGCTGTAGCGATTGCTTTATTATCAGTTGTTTTGTTGAGACTTTAATTATAACTGGACATGGAGAAGATTCAAATCCTAATGCAGATTTTCTCATTGTACTTGGAGCAGGTTTAAAGGGTGATCAGCTTACTCTCACTCTTTCAAAAAGAATGTATAAGGCACTTGAATATATAAATTCCAATCCTAATACATTGGTAGTAGTCTCCGGAGGGCAGGGCTTTGGCGAAACTATACCAG
>CAYYEC010000129.1:0-9166 GCA_964470745.1 uncultured Eubacteriales bacterium
GCAGGAGAGTCACTTTTAAATCATATCAATGGGAATAATTCTTTTGATATAATTTTTCTGGATATACAAATGAATAAACTTACCGGAATAGAAACAGCTGAAAAAATACGAAATATTGATAAAAATGTAATTATAATCTTTGTAACTAGTTTTTTTGAGTATGCAATACATGGATACAAAGTTAATGCTTTTGATTATGTTATGAAACCCATTTCATTCAAGCAGTTTGAGAATACACTTCAACGTGCGTTGGAATGTATTGAGAGAAGAAAAAATATATATATGATTCAAAAACAGGGAGAAATGATAGCTTTAAATATGTTAGATATCGCATATATTGAAAGTTTTTTGAGAAAAGTTTGTATAAATACTTTAAAAGAGTCACATGAAGTATATGCAAATATTTCAGATGAGCAAAAGAAATTAGAAAAATATGATTTTGTTAGAGTTCATCGTTCATATCTTGTAAATTTAAATCAAATTGAAAAAATCAATAAAAAATCAATTATTCTAAAAAATAAGGCTGAAATTCCTCTAAGTAAAACTTATTATAAGTCAGTGTATAATCAATTTACAAAGTTTATGTTGAGGATGAGTATATGAACACCGAACTAATTAAAGTTATATTATCTTTTGTGGATGTAGTAATAAGTTTGAAATTTATGTCAAATATGCAAGCCGGAATTTTAAAGAAAAAGTTTTGGGCAGTAATGGTAATAGCCCTGGGGCTAATTAATACTGCAGCTAATATTGTATTGGACAGTACTTCAGGTTATATTATTTTTATTTTAATATTTTATGTAACTATATCAGTATCAATATTTAAGGGAAAGATATGTTACAAAATTTTTATTGGATTGTTAATTGTAGTTATGGGTATTATAACAGAATCGGTTGTGGAATTCTCAATATCAATATTCAATGGAGTTAATATTGAAGAAATACAAAATGAGCATATATATTATTTGGTGGGTGCTTTTTTATCCAAAATAATGCTTATTCCAGTATTTAATAGTATAATAAGGCTGAAGAAAGCAAAGTGGGAGAATTTGTCTTTAAAGTATTGGATTATGCTTGCTTTTATATCAATTGGCAGTGCCGTTGTTGCAAAGTTAATGGCTATTGATGATATAAACTCAACTAATGGAAAAGCATTTAATATTTTTATATCACTGTTGATATTACTAATAATTAATCTAATTGCTTTTATCCTATTTGATGAGATTATTAGAAAAAATGAATTGGAAAAGAGAAACATTATTTCGAAAAATCTGATAAAAATGCAGACACGTCGGCATTTGCAATTTATTGAGGATAATAAGTCCATACGAAGTATCTGGCATGATATGAATAATCATTTTATTACCTTACATCACTATACGGAAAAAAAAGAAATTCATGAATTGGAAAATTATCTGTGTAAGATAATAAAGAAAGTTAAAGAACATAAAAATATAATAAATAGCGGTAATTTAGCTATAGACAGTATATTGGAAAATAAGAGAAATACAGCAATAGAGAATCTAATTGATTTTGAATTTAGTGTAAAAGTTCCGGAATCATTAAAAATTGATCCCATTGATATTTGTGGTATACTTGGAAATGCTTTGGATAACGCAATTGAAGCATGTATGAAAATTGATAAAGATGAAATTAACAAATATATAAAACTAAAAATTGTGTTTGATAAAGGCTATTTATTTATTTCAGTATTAAACACTTTTCAAACTATACCAACCCAAAAAAATGGAAGACTATTATCCAATAAGTCTGATTCTGAATACCATGGATTTGGAGTTGGAAATATAGAGAAATATGTTGATAAATATAATGGGAATCTAGAAACAAATTTTAATGATAAGCAATTTTTCTTAAATATTGCTTTGAATTTAGAATAGTAGTTCACTTCATTACATTTTTATATGCAAGTGATTACATAGGTATATAATTTTATAAAAAAGTGTGTTATTTTAATGACAAATGTTTATAATAACGACTTTTATAAGGATACAATATGATTACACCTGTAGTTAAGCATACAACAGATTTATTATTTAAGAATAAAATAATAAAAGAATATGAGAAAGAAATTTGTGCATATGAAATAGAAAATATTTTGTTAGAACATACTAAAGTAAAAGAAATTACTGTTATTGATGAGTTCAGACAGGATAATTTAACAAAGGTTGCTGCTTATATTTCTTTAAAGGACAGTACTGTTGCAGGTGAAGAACTGACAAGAGAATTAAAGAGTTATATGAAGTCTGATTTAGAACATTTTAAATGCTCTATGTATATTATTACATAGATGGCAGTATAACCGTTGGCGCCACCGGGGAAATTGATAGAAAGACACTAAAAGAATTAAAAAAATTAAACAACATAAATTCTGTAGATAAGGAAGAGGGGATCAATGATATGGAATCATTAAATTATAATAGCGTTACAAAGAAAGGTGATTTTAATGTTAATTCTACACTATTAAGATTAAAAGAAGAAAATTTTCTAAAAGATGAATATATGGTTTATGAAAAAAATGGTGAATCAAGAATTGTATTTGGTAAATATGCTCAAATTGTTGTAAGTGATAAAAAAATTACAATAACCGAACAAGGAGAAGTTCGTACAATTGAAGCGAAAGATCCTATAATGCAGTTAGGAGAGATATTAAATGAAGTTTCACTGTCTGACTGGACTGCATACGGATATCTAGCATTTGATGTAATAAAATATTATCATACATATGATAAAAAATCACGTCAACCGGAAATATGCTTTTTTATTCCTAAAACGGAGTTGCTTTTTTGCGAAAACAAAGTTAATATTAAGTCTTTGGATGATATTGAAAAAGTAGTAGATTGTTTAGATACTAAAGTTATTAGTGCTGAAGATCTAAAATGTAATATCAATATGGTTACAAGTGATAAAGATGAATATATGTCAAGAGTTGATTCATGTGTAAGTGCAATAAAAGATAAATTTTTGACTAAAGCAATAATTTCAAGAAGAAATGAACATGTAGGAGATCTGGATGTATATTCTACTTATTTACTGGCAAATCAAATAAACAATAGCGCCAGAGCATATGCGTTTGAAATTGATCAAATAAAAGCAGTTGGTTCAAGCCCTGAAATTTTATTACTCAGGGAAGAATCTGATGGCAAAATCATAACAAACCCATTAGCAGGAACTCGTCACAGAGGAGATTCGGTTAATGAAGATTTAGCATTGAAAAGAGAGCTGTTTGACACTCCTAAAGAGGTTAAAGAACATGCATTGTCTGTATTACTTGCCCAGGAAGAAATAGCATCAATTTGTGAAAATGATAGCGTTCATGTTTATGATTTTATGGAAGTTAAACAATACAGATGCGTACAGCATTTGTCTTCAAGAGTAGGTGGAGTTTTGCAAGAGAATAAAACCATATATGATGCACTAAAGGTTCTATTCCCCGGTATTACAGTTTCGGGTATTTCTAAGAGTGATGCAATTCAATGGATTAATAAATTAGAAGATAGTGCCAGGGGAATTTATGCAGGTGCTATTGGATGGATAGATTCCAATAATTGTGTTGATTTAGCTATAGCAATTCGCTCTGTTTATCAGTATAATAACGAAATTGTACTAAATGCAGGTGCCGGAATTGTTCAAGAATCAGATCCTGAGTTTGAGTTTACTGAAACCTATAATAAGATGAATACAATTGGAAATTCAGTAATTATACAAAATTTGAAAAGTTGAGGGAATGATTTGCCTAATATTTAAAATACCAATATGGGTGCATGTAACTTAAGTGAAGAATAATGTATGAATGAAATGAGGTCAGTTATGAAAGAACTTATGATTGGAAATGAAGTAATTGCTTTTGGTGCTATAAATGCTGGGGTCAACGTAGTTACCGGCTATCCCGGGACACCGTCAACAGAAGTGCTTGAGACAATTGCCAAAAATAATACCGGTGATATTTACGTTGAATGGTCGGTGAACGAAAAAGTTGCATTAGAGGTTGCAGCGGGAGCTTCCTATGCAGGTGCAAGATCACTTGTTACAATGAAGCAGGTTGGATTAAATGTTGCATCAGATTCTTTAATGAGCCTTTCTTATATAGGTGTTAAGGGCGGTATGGTAGTTCTGGTTGCAGATGATCCTGGCCCCATCTCATCTCAAACGGAGCAAGATACTAGACATTTTGCCCGTTTTTCAAATCTTCCGGTATTCGATCCTTCTTCGCCGGAGGAAGCATACGATATGATAAAAGCTGCATTTGAATTATCAGAGCAGTTAGAACTTCCGGTTTTATTCAGACCTACAACTAGAGTTTGCCATTCAAGTGTTACAATGAAGCTTTCTGTATTAAGAGCTGTTAATAAAAATATAAGTTTTGAAAAAAGCACACGGTGGGTCATATTCCCGAGTCTTTCATATAAAAAGCATATACTTTTAGAAGAACTGCAAGATAAAATTAGTGATATTTTTTCGGCATCGGAATTTAATGCAGTTACAGGAAAAGGAAGGAAGGGTATAGCAGCTTCCGGTATTGCATATTTATATGTACAAGAGTGTCTTTCTTCTTTAAAATGTGACATCAAACTATTAAAGGTCTCAACTCCTTATCCATTTCCAAAAAAATTAGCACATAGCTTTATAAATGAATTGGATGAATTACTTGTGGTCGAGGAACTGGATCCTGTCATAGAGGAAAGTTTTTTAGAACTTGCTGCAAATTGTGGTGGAAAACCTGCTATTTACGGAAAAAAGACAAAGAGTTTGCCATTTGCAGGTGAATATAGTTTTGAAATCGTTAAATCAGCGATAATTAAATTTCTAGGTATGGAGGAAAATATAACCCAAGATCCTATTCCAATGCCCCAATTCCCTATACGCCCTGCTGTATTATGTGCCGGTTGTCCGCATAGAGCGTCATTTTATGCAGTCAAAAATGCATTAAAAAAACAAAAAGCAGTTTTTACAGGAGATATAGGATGTTATACGCTTGGAAATGCGAAACCTCTGGATATGGTGGATACATGCCTGTGTATGGGGGCTGGAATTACCATTGCACAAGGGTTGCAGCATACTGCTCCTGACACCAAACATATAGCATTTATTGGAGATTCGACTTTCTTTCATACAGGTATACCCGGTATAATTAATGCTGTTTATAATCAATCGGACATAACAATCGCAGTATTGGACAATAGTACAACGGCAATGACAGGTAACCAGCCTCATCCGGGAACAGGAAAAACAATGATGAAAAACATATCTGGGAAGATTGATATACATAACCTTTTAGCAGCTTGTGGTGTAAAGCATATTTCAAAAGTTAATCCTTTCGAACAGAAAAAAGCAGTAGAAGCAGTTCGAAATGCAGTAAATTATATGGGGGTATCGGCAGTTATATTTGAAGCCCCTTGCATTTCACTTGTTAAACCTTCGAAGAAACAAAAGGTGAAAGAAAATTGTACATCCTGTGGAAGGTGTATAAAAGAAATAGGCTGTCCTGCGATATGCACAAGTAATGGAAAGGTTGTAATCGAAAATTCCTTGTGTTACGGGTGTACGCTTTGCTCTCAG
Organism: uncultured Eubacteriales bacterium; assembly: GCA_964470745.1. Classification (GTDB taxonomy): domain Bacteria; phylum Bacillota; class Clostridia; order DSM-8532; family CAYYEC01; genus CAYYEC01. Next base: position 5,578 of record CAYYEC010000129.1, read on the forward strand.
ATATGTAATATATATGCAATTGGAGGTATTGAAGAATGAAATTGGATATTATGATTACAGGAGTTGGGGGGCAAGGTACTGTGCTTGCATCCAGATTACTGGCTACAGCAGCAATCAAAGCAGGGTATTTTGTACGTACTTCGGAAACTATAGGAATGGCTCAAAGAGGAGGATGCGTTGTAAGCCATGTGAGAATCGGAAGTGAAAAGTCCAATCCGATTATTCCTTTTGGAATGGCAGACCTGATAATTGGGTATGAACCATTTGAAGCAGCAAGAAATATTCGTAGACTTTCACCAAAAGGAAAATGTATTGTAAATGTAAAAGACATTAAACCATTCATGGAATACCCGCAGGATGACTTGTTAAAGTTGCAGGAAGCTTTAGATCTAATAAAAAAACATTCTGCAAGTTCTATATTTATAAATGGTAATAAAGTATTAGAAAAATTAGGCGGCACAAAAATGTTGAATGTTTATCTTATAGGTGTTGCTGCAGTTTGTGGGCTGTTCCCTTTTCAAAATAAGCTTTTAGAAAAAAGTATGTTACAAATAATACCTCCCAAGCATGCTGACATGAATATCAAAACCTTGAATTTGGGCTTTGGTTATGATGTTTCGCTTGGAGCATAGGAATTTATAAAAATAAAAGCATACTTTTCTAGACAAGTAAAAAGGAGGTCTTCTGGTGTTTTCAAAAAAAATAGTTGCAAATCTTGCTAAAGACTCCATGATCAGAGCTATATTTGAAGAAGGAGCAAAATTAAAAAAAATTCATGGTAAAGAGAGGGTATATGATTTTTCTATAGGCAATCCTGATATTGAACCGCCCCAGGCTGTTAAGGAAGCCTTTTTAAAGCATGCCCAGGAACTGGATATTCATAAGTATACAAACAATGCAGGATTTGATGAAGCAAGAGAAAAAATTGCAGCCAGGCTTCATAAGGAAACCGGTATGCCTATTCCGTCCGGCAACATCATAATGACCTGCGGAGCAGCAGGTGGACTAAATGTGGTTTTAAATACAATATTAAACCCTAATGAAGAAGTTGTGGTGTTAGCTCCTTTTTTCGTAGAATACCTTTCCTACATAGGCAACTTTGACGGCAAACCGGTCATTGTGCCTGCAAATACCGATACCTTCGAGCCAAAAGCTGAAGCTCTGAAAAATTACATCACTGAAAAAACCAAAGCAATCATCATAAATTCCCCTAATAATCCTACAGGTATGATATATAAGGAAGAAACCTTAAAAGAAATCGCAAAGCTTCTTGAAGAAAAGGAAAAAGAATATAATACTACTATCTTTGTCCTATCCGACGAACCGTATAATAAGCTGGTATTTGATGGAGTACAGGTGCCAAGTGTACTGAAAATCTTCAAAAATTCTATCATCATAAATTCATACAGTAAATCACTTGCCCTCCCTGGCGAGCGGATAGGATATATAGCCGCCAATAATGCCATTGATGATGTTGAACTGCTGGTGGACGGGTTCATTTACTGTAATAGGGTACTGGGTTTTGTCAATGCACCTTCACTTATTCAGAAGGTAGTGACAACTTCTGCTGATGTAGTCATTGATGCTGATATATATAAGCAAAGACGTGATCTTTTGTACAATCACCTTGTAAAACTTGGATTTATATGCCTCAAGCCTCAAGGAGCCTTTTACCTGTTCCCCAGGTCACCTATTCCTGATGATATGGAGTTTAGGAATATAGCTCTCAAATACAATATACTGCTTGTTTCAGGCTCCCACTTCGGCTGTCCGGGATATTTCAGGCTGGCATACTGTGTAAGCCTAAAAACTATTGAAAATTCTTTGCCTGTATGGGAAGCTCTTGCAAAGGAAGTAAAACTCATTTAGCATTTCCAACCAATTTCCTAAACGGAGGGTTAATGACAGTTAAAGAACATTTATAAAAGTTTATAAGACATTATTAAAATTTATTAATGAAAGGTGGTGAAACCGTTATTGTAAAACTTAACTCAAAATATTATAATAAGTTTATGGACTTTGACAAGTAGATATATCCGGCTGCACCAACGAAATATAAAGTGATAATCAAGCTTTAAGCCTTTGGTGCGTAAAATATCTAGGGAATTAAAGTAATAGATAGAGAATCACTTAAACGATACTATCTATGTGTACCGTGAGTTACACGGGAATTTAAGCCTTTGGAGCATCACATCAAACGATAGTAGGTTCGCCGAGGTCGGATGCGTTGAATGAGGAAGTAAACATAAACTTTTATAATGTTTTTATAGAGTTTTATAAGTTTTGCGTAACGGAACACGATATGTTATCAAGACTTGAATCTCCATCTAAAGGAGACCTTAAAGTTTCTTTAATGGAATCTTGCAACCGGACTCTTTTAGAAAAAGAAAATGAGGAACAAAAGACTTATCAGTACATAATTAAAGAAGTTGATACACTTTCAAAAATACTTCCTACATATATTTCAGAGAATCTAAAAACTGAAGTTTCCTTAAAAATCATTTGCACATTTATGAAAAGAGGTAAAGATATTCGTGAGGCTGTACTTTTGCTTCCTTGTTGTATCAAGTATCTTATGAAAGAGTCAACAGATGCTTTTGCCAAGTTGGAAAAAGAAGACAGTTTTCAAAATTTCGTAGATACAAATTATAGGTCGATTTTGGAAATAGCTTCTGAAAAGAGAGTTCAATCAAACCTTTTTCAAAGATGCTTGCCAATTATTGAAGTTCTTTCAAAAAAAATAGGAAACGCTTCATTAACTGTAGTTGAGCTTGGCTCATCCTACGGGCTAATTGGCTACGGTTTATTAGATCCCTTTAAGATGATGCAACAGAAAGAACTCTTCTTCCCGCAAAGTCAGCAAATGCCTTCTTCACTAACAAAAGCTACCAGATATCTAGGGATAGATATTGGTATTCCTAGTGAAGATTGGGCATTGTCCTGTATAATTCCAACTGGGGATGAAGAAAAATTTACAAGAAATTTTATTAAAGAGATGAAACCAGAAAAATATTTTAATCTGATTGAAGCTTCTTGTTTTGGATTTTCTGATTTGAAAGATGTAAAAGAACTTAATGGAGCTGATACAAATATAATTATTTTGACGTCATTTATGCTTTATCAGTTTGATAAAGAGAGTCAGACAAAAATATCTGAAGAGATTTATAAATATATAAAAACTGTCAAAGGACATTGGATTAATCTTGATTTTAAAACTCCAGGTAAACCTGAGACCTGCTTATATTGGGATGGAGGAGAAGTTATGAGGTTTTCTGAAGAGAACAGATGTCGCGGGTGGAAATGGACAATAGAAAGCTAATGAAACATGTGAAAAGGTAGCAGAAAACAGAAAGTTAAAGGTATGTAACCATGAAGAAAATTGCATTATTGTTTCCAGGAATGGGTTCCCATTATGTTGGTATGGGTAAAAAGTTTTATGATGAATTTCTAGTTGCAAAAGAAACTTTTGATGAAGCAAATGATATATTGGGCTTTGACCTGAAAAAAATATGTTTTGAAGGCAGTATAAAAGAATTAGCAAAAATTGAATACTTTCAGCCAGCAATGTTGACAACCTGCATGGCTATGT
>CAYYEC010000130.1:0-793 GCA_964470745.1 uncultured Eubacteriales bacterium
ATTGTGGGGAGTATCATGAAATATGCCCAAGCATAGTCATTAACCTTTTTTTTCATTATTACATTATTCTTTTTTCTAAGATGATAATTAATATCGCTAATATTCTCATTTTCAATCATTTTATTTACACCTCATATATTGAAAAATTGTAATTGACACCAGTATTGATGTCAATTACAATCTTAATGTTCAATTTATTCTTCAGAAAGATATTCATTCATCTTTGCAGCAAGCTGTTTGCAGCCTTCTTCAGCAGAAAGTTCTTTTGTCCAGACTTTTCTCAAAATATCATTTTCCACTTCCTGCCACTTTGGTCTTGACTTTGAGTTAGGATATATAACGGCATAATCAAGTTGGTCAACATAAATTTTTAAGTTGAAATCCTTGTTTACATCTATCCATGGCTGTTGTGTACCATTAAATGCTGGAATAGCAGAACCATTCTGAGCTTGAAGAATATTTGCTTCCTTAGTACCCATGAAGCTTAAGAATTTCCATGAAGCATCAGCATTTTTACTGTTGGCAGCTGCAGCATTTCCAAGTCCGTTATAAATACTTGCTCTTTGTTTTCCTTTAGGAAGAACAGCAACATCACAGTTGTTTTTTACATATTCAGTGCTTTTAAAATCAGATACCATCCATGAGCCCTGGCATACCATGGCTGCTTTACCTGATTTAAACATATCAGTTGCATTTGTATCTGCAAGTTGCTGAGGAGTAGGAGAAACCTTAGATACATATACTAAATCAGTCCACCACTTAATTGCATCAATAGTCTCAGCTTTGTCATACC
>CAYYEC010000130.1:803-9131 GCA_964470745.1 uncultured Eubacteriales bacterium
ATAAGATTTCTCCACCATTTTGATATACTGCATTATAGAAGCCCTGTTGGTTATCATCCTGATTTTGTGCTACAAAACCATAAATACCTTTTGAAGTATCAGTAAGCTTTTGAGCAACTTCAACTAGCTTGTTCCAATCCCAGCTTTCATCAGGATAAGGTATTTTTGCATTGTCAAACATAGTTTTATTATACCAAAGTCCAATTGTATCAAAATCCTTTGGAATAGCAAATAATTGTCCATCATATTCATAAGTCTTAACAAGGCCTTCAGGGAAGTTGTCAAGGTTTACTTCTGAACTGGATTTTATTTTATCAGTAAGAGGCATTAACATATTTGCATCTGCATACTTTTTAAATTGTGCAACATGCATCCAGAATGTATCAGGCAGGGCTCCACCGGTTGCTGCAGCTTCAAGCTTTGCCCAGTACTGATCCCAGGGAGTAACCTCAACTTTTACTTTAATACCTGGATTTAATTCCTCAAATTTATCCGCAATAGCTCTCATTCCCGGTTCCTGGTTCTTGTCCCATATCATGTAGGTAATAGCTACTTCTTTTGCAGAACTCTTTTCATTAGATGTTGTATTTTGTTTACTTTCTCCGGTAGAACTACTCTCGTCTTTTGAAGTGGTTGAGCTTTTGCAGCCGCTAAGTACTGTAAATAAGATCATGGTACATAATAAAACTACTAAAATTTTACTTACTTTTTGTTTCATTCCAAAATCCTCCTTATTGATAAATGAAATAATAAATATCTTTAAAAATCTGATTTAAGGAGATAGAATTGGCCTTAGAAAAAATAAATCCTCCTCTCTAAATGATTTCTGAGTATGAATATCAAAAAGCCAAATATTAAATCAAGATTTTTAAGCCTAAGTATAATTTTATATAATAATTAATAAAAATAAGTGTTAGTTCTGATGGTTAATTTATAATGGAAAATATAATTTTAAATTACAAATAAAATTCTATCATAATATAAATTTTCTTCACATGATGCAAATCTACACTTGAAGCGTTCATTTCTATACTATTGGTTTGTAAAGCTTCTTTTTCATAGTCATATTCAAAAACTTTACAAATCCACTTCCTCTGTTTGTGGTCTGCGTACCATGAACAATAAACGTTATAGACCACCATGTGAATAAAATGTAGAAGTTTACCTATCACGTTAATAAAAATTGATGTATAATAGCCTTGTATTTATAATTGTTAAGGGGAAGATTATTTGAATATATTATCTGCAGAAAATATTTCTAAAAGCTATAGTGAAAAAATATTATTTGAAAATATATCACTTGGAATCAATGAAGGTGAAAAAATAGCATTAATAGGTATAAATGGTACAGGAAAATCTACATTGCTTAAGGTTATAGCTGGAGTAGAAACCACCGATACCGGGAGTATTATTATTGGTAACAGTATGAAGATTGGATATTTGCCTCAAAATCCTAGTTTTGAAGACAGGATTACAGTACTGGAGCAGGTATTCAAAGATGATTCACCAGTAATGAAGCTTATAAGAAAATATGAAACTACACTAAAAAAATATAATGAGAACTCCCATGATAAGAATTTGGAAAAAGAGCTGATTTTACTAAATCAACAAATGGACAGTCTTGAAGCATGGTCTTTTGAAACGGAAGCTAAAAATATTTTGACAAGACTGGGAATAGATGATTTTGAAGCTAATGTAAATAATCTTTCGGGAGGACAAAGAAAAAGAATTGCCATGGCAAGCAGTTTGATAAATCATGTGGACCTACTAATCCTGGATGAACCTACAAACCATATAGATAATGATACAGTAGATTGGCTTGAAAAATACCTGAATAAACGTAAGGGATCACTACTTATGGTAACCCATGACAGGTACTTTTTAGAAAGAGTAGCTAACAGGATTATTGAGCTTGATAATGGTAAACTATATAGTTATCAGGCCAACTATAGTAAATATTTAGAGATGAAGGCTGAAAGAGAGGAATTGGAGCAATCATCTGAAAGAAAGAGACAGAGCCTCTTAAGGACAGAATTGGAGTGGATAAAAAGAGGTGCCAGGGCAAGGTCTACAAAGCAAAAAGCCAGAATTGAAAGATTTGAAAAACTTAAAGAAGAACAGGTTTCTTCCAATAAGGATAATATTGAAATTAAGGTAGGTTCTTCTCGCTTGGGAAGAAAAACAATAGGATTGGAATCTGTCAATAAAGGTTATGCTGGAATAAATTTAATTAAAGATTTTAGTTATATTTTATTGAAAGAAGATAGAATTGGAATTATTGGACCAAATGGTATTGGAAAATCTACTTTGTTAAAAATAATAGCAGGAGACTTACAAGCCGATAGTGGAAGAGTAGATGTAGGTGAAACTGTAAAAATTGGGTTTTTTACTCAAGAAAATACTGAGATGAATGGGAACCTAAGAGTTATTGAGTACATAAGAGAGGAATCTGAATTTATAAACACGAATGATGGAGTCCTTACTGCTTCTCAAATGCTTGAGAGGTTCTTATTTCCACCAAGTGTGCAGTGGACCCCCGTTTCAAAGCTATCAGGAGGAGAAAAACGCAGATTATATCTATTACGCATTTTAATGGGAGCTCCCAATATTCTTCTATTGGATGAACCTACAAATGACCTGGATATTCAAACTTTGACTATTCTGGAAAGCTATATTGATGAATTCCCGGGAATAGTTGTTACTGTTTCACATGATAGATATTTTTTGGATAGAGTAGCAAACAGAATATTTTCCTTTGAGGGGAATGGGGTAATAAAGCAGATTGTTGGTAACTATTCAGACTATAGTGAAAAAAAGCAAAAGCAGCAAATTGACAATCAGAATATAAAGCAAAAGGCAGATATAAATAAACAAAATTCTAAAATAGAAAATAAAAAGAGCAGGCCTCTTAAGTTTACATATAAAGAGCAAAAAGAATTTGACGAAATTGATGAAATAATTGAAAGATTGGAAAGCAATTTGGGAAAAATAAACAAAAGAATAAGCGAATCATCAAGTGACTTTCAGCTGCTACAGGAGTTGCTTTCTGATAAAGAATTCATTGAGAAAAAGTTAAATGATTCTATTGAACGCTGGGCTTACCTAAATGAACTTGCCGAAGAAATCGAAAAGAATAAAAGAGGAGATACTAATGAGTAAACTATTTGATGAACTAAATTTAAGTCATACACTAATAAAAGCTTTGGAAAAACAAAATATAACTATACCAACAGAGGTTCAGGAAAAAGCTATACCTAAGATTCTTGATAATAAAGATTTGATAATACAATCTGAAACAGGGACGGGTAAAACTCTTGCGTATCTACTACCACTCTTTGAAAAGTTAGACCCTTCATCTAAGGAAATGCAAGCAATTATACTTGTACCTACCCATGAATTAGCGATACAGATACAAAGACAAATAGAATTGTTGGCACAAAATTCTGATATTAAAATGAAGTCCACACCTATAATAGGTAATGTAAATATAACAAGACAGATAGACAAGCTAAAGGAAAGACCTCAAATAATAGTAGGTTCAGCGGGAAGAATATTAGAATTGATTAAAAAGAAAAAAATCTCTGCACATACTATTAAAACTATAATTTTAGATGAAGCTGACAGGCTGATGGATAGAAATAATGTGGATAGTGTAAAAGCTGTTATAAAAAGTACTTTGAAAGAAAGACAGCTAATGATGTTTTCAGCAAGTATATCAAAGGAAACGTTGGGTAAGGCAAATGAAATAATGAAGGAGCCGGAATTTATAAAAGGCGAAGCTAAAATATCTATTCCAAATACTATCGAGCATATGTCTTTCTTATGTGAACAAAGGGAAAAAATCGAAGTTATGAGAAAATTAGCTAAAATTATAAATCCCAAAAAGGCTATAGTATTTGTAAATAAAAATGAAGAAATTGATGTTGTAACTTCAAAATTAAAGTATCATGGGTTAAATGCAGAAAGCATAAATGGACTAAACTTTAAACTTGACCGTAAAAGAATTATGGATGGATTCCGGGCTGGAAAGATTCAACTTCTTATTGCTTCTGATATAGCTGCAAGAGGATTGGATATTGAAGATATTACACATGTTTTTAACTTGGATATACCAGAGGATTCTAAAGAATATCTACATAGAGTAGGAAGAACTGGTAGACAGGGAAAATCCGGAGTTGCAGTATCTATAATTACTAAAAAAGAATTGGAGTTAATTAAAACATTTAAGAAGGAATTAAAGATTGATATACAGCCAAAAGATATGTTTAAAGGAAATATTGTGGATATAAAAAGAAATAATAAATAAATGATATAACAAAAATGGTTCAAGCTAAAAACTTTTTTAGGCTTGAACCATAATCTGGTTAATCCCCCTATTAAGTTAAATCACTTTTCTTCGTTGGAAAATACTTGCAAATATTTATTGTCATATTCTAATAGTTTGAAAGATAATTGGATATGAAGTAAAGTTTCATAGTCTGAAATATCTGCTTTCATTATTTCAGTGATTTTTTCAACACGGTAGATCATGGTATTACGATGGATATTTAGTGCATGAGCAGCTTCTGTAATGCTTTTTGAATATAAAATATAGTTATAGAGACTTTTAGTAAATGGTGTATTATATAAAAGATCATATTCTATAAGAGTAAGGAGGGCCGGACTGCAGAATTTTATAAGATCATCATTCTTTGAGCATAATTCTATCATATGAAAAATTGCATAATCATTATATGAGATGAAAACCTTGTCACTTTTCATACGCTTACCCAAGTTTAAGGCTTCAAGAGACTGAATATAATATTCATAAATAGACTCAAGGTTAATGAAAGCACGACTGACCCCAATACGAAGTTTATTATCTCTTAGAAATTCATTTAGTTTTTCATGATAACATTCAACAAAATTTTTTTCGTGATTTGAACTTACAACCATTACAATATTATCATTATATACAATTCCTTTACTTTCATCAATGATTCTCTCCAGCATACCCCGTATAAATGAAAGGGATATATGTGTGCTGTCAAACTCAGTTATATCGGCTGTAAGAACGTAAATGTATTTTTTAAGGTTCAAATGTAAATATTTTGTTCTCTCCTTTATGACGCTACTGTCAATAACTTTTCGATCCAGCAAATCCTTAATGAAATCTTCATATAAAAGTCCTTTGGTAAAATGAATAAATTTATTTTTTTGCATTTCAGCAGACAGTGCATCACAGATGATTGACACCAGTTTGATATCGCTCTCTTTGAAAGGTCTGTTTTTATCCAATACACCAATTACACCTATAGCTTTATCTCCGATTGAGATTCTGCCCATGAGTCTTCCATATTTCGTATAGCCATCGTACCAAAAAAAAGGAGTAGGACTATTTAATAGCTTTGGAGTAAAATTCACACTTAAGTAGTGAGATACGCTTTCTATTGACAGATAGCCGGTAGAATCGAATTCGTGCCATACACAATCATCACTGGCAGTTATTCTTGTACAAGCAAGTTGTTTCCAGCTTAAATCAATTACATGGAAGGGATTCCCCAGCATTTCATATCCAATATCAACAATACTTTGAAGACCTTTTCTTTTGGCCAGTGAATTCAATAGTTTTGTTGTGTAATAGTTTAAGGTTTGATCTTCGCTTAAAAAATCAGAGATTTCATTAAAAACTTTTGCTATATCAACAGTTTTATTTATAAAGATTAAATTCACATTTGTGTTTTCCTTATATTCATCAGGAAATGAAATATCCGGTATACAAACAATGCTCGCTGAAGAAAGAGTGGATATAGCAAGTGGAAGCTGTGATGTATATCCTACGTATAAAACATCAGGATCAAAAACATTCTGATCTTTCCATAACATTTTTACACATTTGATCATTATATTTTGATCATATACAGATATGAATTCCGGACTATAATGCTTTAACATATCGATGAGGGCTAAAATGCTTCCATACATAAAATACACCCCTTCTATATGCTTGTATAATAATACGAATAATAATCGAATTTTTTGTATTATTATACAAAGACCTTTTAAACTTCATGATATATTATATTATTATAAGTTATATTATTCAACTTGATTTGTGAAAATATAAAATCAAAAAGTGAAATTTGATTTTATAAATTAAAATATAAATCACAAAGTAATAAAATAAAACAATAGAAATATTATTTTACTGCTCTCTGTGTCACATCATGTTTAAGCGTGTTTGTACGAAACCTTTATTTAGAAATTATAATCTTCTTTAATATAGATAATTTTGAGTAAAATATTATTCTTAAATTATAAAACTAAAATCTGCAATATCTTTTCCGGAATGAGATATTTAAGATACAGGCACAAGAATATAATATGAAAAGGGGAAAACAATATGAGCAAAAAGTTTCTGTTTGTTTTAGCTACCGTTGTGACAGTATTTATAACTATCTTTTGTGTAATTTGGGCTGCGATATTTAATTTTGACCCTGTTCATCCGGAGAATATGTCTCCATTGTTTAATTTATTATGGTGTGCATTTGCGGGACTTGGGCTGGTTGTTGCACAGCAGGGAAGTTTTAAAACCCTGCCGAACATGCTGTGCAGTGCCGCTGCCGGACCTTTATACGGAATGTTTTTCTTTGGATTACTTGGTGTTCTAATGAGCAATGGGGTAAGCTCTCTGGCTGCATTTGGAATTTGCGCCATAATAGTTACATACGTTCTTGCACTTGTTCATGTAGTTATTTTGGAAAAAACCTGGTTTAATACAGTTGCGATGACTCTTGGTACATATGGTATATGGTTTGCCCTTAAGAATCCTGCTGATTCTACTAATTATAATTGGTTATATGGAGCAATTTTCTTTTTGATAGGAACTGCTTATGGAACAATATTTGTACCTATCACTATCTTTATCATGAATAAAATTTCCAAACCTGAGTCTGAAAATGTTGAAGTAGCAGGATAGGAGTAGTACACCATCTTAAAGTTAGATTTGAAAAAATTTTAGTAAAAGTGATAAATATTGAAATCTAGTATTTTAATGCCCGCATTGGAGCGGGATTAATAAAAGGAGGATTTAGAATGTCAGTTAATTCATTTGTTTGTTGGCCTAAGAAGGTTGTTTCCGGAGTAGGTGCACTAAAGGAACTTGGCAGTATTATTAAAAGCATGAATATAACCAGGGTTATTATCATCACTGATAATGTAATGAAAGAATTTCCTTTAATAAAAAATACTATTAAAGATTTGGAAAATCAAGGGCTGATTGTGAGTATGTTTGGAGAAATTGGACCTAATCCTACTGAAGAAATGGTTCATAATGCTGTAGGTGTCATGAAGGATGAAAGTCCGGAAGTAATTGTCTGCATAGGAGGAGGAAGTCCAATTGATACCGGTAAGGCAGCAAATGTAGTTTATACTCATGGTGGAATTGTAAATGATTATGATATAGCTATAGGGGGAATTATGAAAATCACTCCAAAGCTCTTACCTTTAATTGCTATTCCTACAACATCAGGAACTGGTACGGAAGTGACTTTTGTTGGTGTAATCACAGATACAAAAAAATTGACTAAATTTGGTGTGCTTAGTCCTTTGGTAATACCGGATATTGCAATAATTGACCCTGAATTAACTGTTTCAATGCCTGCAAAACTTACGGCTTTTACCGGAATTGATGCATTGACTCACTGTATTGAGGCCTATACTTCCATTGTAGAATACCCTCCGGCGGAAGCTTTAGCTCTCTATGGAGTCAGAATGATTTATAGATCTTTAAGAACTGCTGTTAATGAGCCGGATAATATTAAAGCCAGAGAAGATATGATTGTTGCTTCTATGATGGCTGGGACAGCTTTCAGCCTTAATGGATTAGGAGCTTGTCATGCTATGGCTCATCAGTTAAGCGCTTTCTTCGGTATTCCTCACGGATTGGCCAATGCTGTACTGCTGCCGCGGATAATGAAATTCAATATGCCTGTACGGCTGAAAAAATTTGCTGATATTGCGCAGGCAATGGGTGCAGATATTAATAATATATCAGTAGAAGAAGCAGCCCAAAAAGCCTTTGAGTTGGTTGAGAAGTTATCGGAAGATGTTGGCATTCCAAAGTATCTTGATGATGTCGGAGCTTCTAAAGATAAAATTCCAGATCTTGTGGAAAGAGCTATGCTTGACAATCCAATAACTACTAATCCAAGACCTGCATCACCTGCTGATATTGAAAAGCTATTCTTGGAATCCTTTAAATAAGCTTATAGATATATGCAAAAATAATAATGGTGGAACTAAAATTTACATATTTTTTTAAAACGAAAGGGGTATGTCCTATGGAAA
>CAYYEC010000131.1:0-4480 GCA_964470745.1 uncultured Eubacteriales bacterium
ATCCTATGATGCATTAAAGGTTTTACCAACCAGCTTTAAAGACGCATCTTATGCCCTTGGTGCCACAAGGTGGCAGACTATTAGCAGGGTTCTTATACCGACTGCTATGCCAAATATTTTAACTGGGGTAGTATTGGGGATGGCTCGTGCTTTTGGAGAAGCTTTAGCTGTTCAAATGGTTATAGGAAATGTTTTAAGAATACCAAAATCTATTTTTGACTCAACCAGTACTTTAACGAGTGTTTTAACACTGGAAATGAGTAATACCATTGCAGGAACAACTTATAATAATGCACTGTGGTCAATGGCACTTATTCTTTTATTAATGTCTTTTGTCTTTATCATGATAATTAGAATTTTAGGGAAAGGAAGTAAACTTAAATGAATGTAAAAATTACAGATAAGATTGCTACAGTAATATTTTATGCCATCGCACTTCTTATTACATCAATATTAGTAGGTCTTCTGGTTTATATTTTTATTAAAGGGTTCTCTGGTATTTCGTGGTCATTTTTAATAAAAGCACCTGAGACAATGAAGGCAGGAGGTGGAATTGGACCTCAAATTTTCAATTCATTCTTTTTGCTTATATTAACAATGATTTTTACAGTACCGATAGGTGTTGGAGGAGGAATTTACATGGCAGAATACTCCAAACCGAATTTGATTACCGATATTGCAAGGCTTGTAATTGAAGTTTTATCCTCATTACCATCAATTGTAGTAGGGTTATTTGGACTTCTTATCTTTGTACAGAAAATGGGTATGGGCTTTTCTCTGCTTTCCGGTGCCTTGGTATTAATGATTTTCAATTTACCCTTAATGATTCGTATTACAGAGCAAGCATTACGTGCAGTACCTGTTGACCAAAAGGAGGCCAGTCTTGCCATGGGAGTTTCCCATTGGAAAACAATTGTGTCAATTACTTTACCTATTGCATTCCCAAACATCATTACAGGTACTATACTGGCGGCTGGACGAGCTTTTGGGGAAGCCGCAGCCTTAATGTTTACTGCAGGAATGAGTTCACCACCACTTGATTTTACTAATTGGAATCCTCTAGCGGCAAATTCTCCTATTAATGTTTTAAGACCCGCATCCACTTTGGCTGTTCATATATGGAAAATTAACAGCGAAGGTTTAACACCGGATGCAAAACAAATAGCTGCTTCGGCTTCAGCTGTTCTTATAATATGTGTGTTGTTTTTCAATCTTTCATCAAGATGGATGGGAAAATTTATTTATAAAAAGTTTACTGGTGTATAGCTAATTAAACATAAATAAGAATTTTGTGGAGGAAAAAATGATATATCAAAATGATTTAAATTTTAATAAAAGTGATATTGCAATTGAAACGCACAAATTAAATATTTACTATGGAAACAAGCATGCAATAAAGGATGTAGATATGCAAATAAAGAAAAAAGATGTTACTGCATTTATAGGGCCTTCTGGTTGTGGAAAATCAACCTTTTTGCGTGCACTTAATAGAATGAATGATTTGATTCCCATAACCAGAACAACAGGAGGAATTATTTTTGACGATATAGATATTAATAGCAAAAATGTAAACCTAGCTAAAATTAGACAAAAAATTGGTATGGTCTGGCAAAAACCAAATCCATTTAATAAATCTATTTATGAGAATATTGTCTTTGCCTTAAAGTACTATGGGATAAGGCAAAAAAGTATACTTGATGAAGTTGTAGAGGATAGTCTGAAGAAAGTTGCCCTATGGGATGAAGTTAAAGACCGTCTGCATAAATCAGCTCTGGCTCTTTCAGGTGGTCAGCAGCAGAGACTATGTATTGCAAGAGCTATCGCTATTAAGCCGGAAATACTGCTTTTAGATGAACCTACATCTGCTTTGGACCCCATATCATCTGCTAAGATTGAAGAGTTACTATTTGAGTTAAAAAAGGAGTATACAATTATTATTGTTACTCATAATATGCAGCAGGCTGGAAGAATATCATCATATACAGCATTTTTCCTGATGGGAGAGGTTATAGAGTATAATGATACAAATATTATATTTACAAATCCTGTAGTAGATAAGACTAATGACTATATTATGGGAAGATTCGGTTGATGATAAATATTTGCATTCTTTTGATTGAATTATAAGCTATATTAAACGCACAAATGATTCTACATCAAATTAATATTGATATTTGTTCGTTTAATGAGTTTTATAGGTGTAGATTTCGCGTAAGTTAAATTAAAATGCAGAATCATTTATGCAAAATCTATAATACTTTGCTATAGTCACAATCGACAAAGGAGATTGATATATATGAGAAAAATAAATGAGCTTTTCAATTTTTCTAGTTTGAGGTTAAAGTCTGCAAAAAGCCCTGAACACGTATATGAAAATAACATTATGTTTAATGGTATTATTAAATTTCTTAATAACTTCAAACTAAGAAGACTATTGATATTTTGCTTTTTAATTATTTTAATAATTCCGCTTTCTATTGTACTCACATTTTCCTTTCGGGAAAACAAGCAAATTACAGTAGATGAATTATCAAAAGCACTTTATGATACTAACAATTCTACAGCCCGGTTATTAGGTAATAACTTTAAGGATGTAAATGCAATTATTACTGAAATTATAGCTGATACAGAATTTATGGATCATATGCAGGTAATAAATGAAGATAAGATGAATATTGAATCTCATAACTGGTTGTTAAAAAGAATGCGTTCATTTAGGGCAAAAGCGATTAGTACAGAATTAGAAACCATAATAGTTACTTCTAAAGATGGTATGAAACATTATGGAGAACTTATTAAGTCCCCATTCTATGAGGCTTCTTTTGAAGGCTCGAAAGTAGAAGAAATGTTAAGCAAAACATTGACTAAGAAAACTATTTTTCCAATTGATTTTAATGGACAAAAAATGTTAGTATTTGGAGTCAAGACGCCGGATATGTATATACATATTTATAAAAAGCTTGATAGTGTTAAATATTTGTACAAGGACATAGATTTTAAAAATGGAGATACTATTGTAGTAGACAAAAATCTTAATAGTATAATTCCTTCATCGAGACTAAATATGGATTTCTTATATGGTGAAGTTGTAGATAAGGGTAATGGCTCTTTTATTGAAAAAATAGATAAGGTTGATTATGTTGTTTCCTGTAATAATATTCCGGAAACTGATTTTTACTTTATATCAGCGGTACCACTTAGTGATATTTATAAAAAAGCCAATAAAGTAATGTCGACTCTTCTTTGGGTATCAGGAATTTCAATTGTTATTGCTTTTCTATTATCTTATTTGATTGCTTACTTGATATCCAGACCTGTAAATGATTTGCAAAGATTGATACAAACAGCTGAAAAAGGAGTACTAAATGCTAAAGTGAATTTTTCTGGAAAAAGTGAACTTGCCATATTAAGCAGGAGTTTTGATAGAATGCTTGAAGAATTTACAGCACTAATAAAAGAAATAAGTGAAGATGCTAGAATTTTAAATAAAAACACAATAAAAATGGAGAATATATCTAATAATGCCAGGCTAATATCAGAACAAACATCTATTGCGAATAATGAACTTGCTGCCAGTATTCAAAAACAGGCTGAGGATGCTTCAGAGTGCCTAATTTCAAGCCATGACCTTGAAAAGAAGATTAAAAATGTTATACATTTTACATCAACAATAAAGGATGATGTTTATAATATGGTGGAAATGATAAATGGCGGATATATTAATATGGAACATCTTGTTGAAAGCTCTAATAATACTATCAATTCATCAAAGAAGGTATCGAGCAGCATTTCAACATTAAAGAGTAATACAAAGCAAATTAATAAAATTACGAATTTAATTAAAAATGCAGCTGAACAATCTAATCTTCTGGCTCTAAATGCAGCAATAGAAGCCGCAAGGGCTGGTGAACATGGTAAAGGATTTGCCATAGTTGCAGATGAAATGAGAAAACTGTCTCTAGGCATTCAAAGTTCAACTAATGAAATAGAAAATATTTTAAAACATATAACAGAAGATGTTGATCAAGTACATAAATATTCTGAAGCCTCAAACGAAATTATTACAGAGCAAATCGGGTTAGTAAATACGTCCAACGAATTATTTAAGAATATTAATGCATTATCCGATGTAACTATTAATCATGTAGCAGGAATAGATGCTGTTATGGATGAAATGAATTTAAGTAATGTTAAAACTTATGAGGCAATAAAGAGTATAAGTTTATCTGCAGAAGAAAACGCATCAACTACTGAGCAGCTTTCGGCAAGCACAAGTGATTTTACAAGCTTTATAAATGAATTATATAATCATTCAAAAGAGTTGGAAGAGCTATCAATAACATTATTAAGTTCTGTAAATGAATTTAAAATATAATATTTGCTTATTTAAGAGTTATTTGTAGAAATTTAAGTTATTAATAAAATAATGTTGTTTATTAACATATGCATTGAAACTTAACATGAAATTAACAATTATAAT
>CAYYEC010000131.1:4490-8998 GCA_964470745.1 uncultured Eubacteriales bacterium
ATTATAATATATTGCATTAACAAATTGTTGTTAATGTTAATATGTTAAATATTCAATTAAAATGAGAATTATATATTATGAGTCTTCCGAAAGAGCATAACATATATTAAAAAGGGGATAGTTGCTTGTGAACATTATTAAAGAAAATATAATATGGACTAAGAATTTAAACCTAAGTTACGGAGAAACACATACGCTTAAGGATATAACCATAGATATTAAAGAAAAGGAAGTTACTGCTTTAATAGGACCGTCAGGATGTGGCAAATCAACTTTTTTAAAAACTTTAAATAGAATGAATGATCTGATTGATTCTGTTAGGATTAGTGGTGAAGTATATTTAGATAGTTTAAATATATATACAGAATATGATATAGTAGAACTTAGGAAAAGAGTTGGAATGGTATTCCAAAAACCAAATCCATTTCCTATGTCAATTTATGATAATATTGCTTATGGTCCAAGAATTCACGGAATAAAATCAAAACAAAAAATTGATGAAATTGTTGAAAAGAGTTTAAAAAGCGCGGCACTATGGAATGAAGTAAAAGATGTGCTTAAAAAAAATGCTCTTGGATTATCAGGTGGACAGCAGCAAAGGTTGTGTATAGCAAGAGTTTTGGCAGTAGAGCCTGAAGTTGTGCTAATGGACGAACCAACATCGGCATTGGATCCTGTTTCTACTTTAAAGGTAGAGGATCTAATTGATGACTTAAAAGAAAAATATACAATTATAGTCGTTACTCATAACATGCAGCAAGCAGGACGTATTTCAGATAAAACTGCTTTTTTCCTGCATGGTGAAATAGTGGAATTTGATAGGACAGAGAATATTTTTAATAAGCCGGCAGATAAAAGAACGGAGGACTATATAACTGGAAGATTTGGATAATTGTATTAAATGCGGGATATTTGTATAAATTAGTTACTATGATATAATAATTATATTAAATTTAAATTAGGAGTGGAAAAAATGGGTATAAGGCATTATTTTGAAAAAGAATTAGAGGAACTTCATTTGGAATTGATTAAAATGGGAAGCTTAGTAGAAGAATCTATAGATAATGCTATTACTGCATTAAAAAAACAAGATGTAGTATTAGCAAAAAAAATATTAGAAAATGATGATATTATTGACAACTTAGAACAAAAAATAGAGAAGACATGCATAAACTTAATTGCAAGACAGCAGCCTCTTGCTAAAGACCTTAGAACAATTAGTGCAGCTTTAAAAATCATTACGGATATGGAAAGAATTGCAGATCATTCTGCCGATATTGCTGAAATAACTATTAGAATGGCCGGACAAAAATACATTAAACCACTTATAGATATACCAATAATGGCGGATATGGCTAAGAAAATGGTTAATAAAAGCATAGATTCTCATATAAAACAAGATGTGGTACTGGCACAGGAAGTTTGTGACAGTGATGATGAAGTAGATGATATGTTCAATAAAATTATTATTGAACTCATAAATATTATGAAAAATAGCCCTGAATCAATAGAACAAGCTATTGATTTAATGTTTGTAGTTAAATATTTAGAGAGAATGGCTGATCATGCTACAAATATAGGAGAGTGGGTTGTTTATAATGTGACAGGCGAACATGAGCACTTAACACATGTGAATACCACTAGTAGTTTGTAAAGCTTCAATTTCAGGGTTATATAATAAAAAAGCTTTACAAATCTGCTTCCTCTGTTTGTGGTCTGAACACTATGAGAATTATATACTTTACAGACCACTAACTAAAACAACATGAGCCAGGTAATGACTGGAGGCCATTTTTAAGGGGGTACCTATGTCTAAGAAAAAAATATTTGCTGTTGAAGATGAGATACATATTCAACAGTTAATTAAATATAACCTTGAGGCAAATGGATATGAGGTTGAGACATTTGATACAGGTGAAAGCCTGTTAAAAAGAATAGAAAGTGAAATACCAAATTTATTTATTCTTGATATAATGCTGCCAGGTGTAGATGGATTGGAAGTGTGTAGGCAAATAAGGCAAAATAACAAAACCAAAAATCTTCCTGTGATTATGCTTACAGCAAAAAGCGAGGAATTTGATAAAGTGCTTGGGTTGGAACTGGGTGCCGATGATTATATTAGCAAGCCATTTAGTATCAGGGAAATGCTGGCACGTGTAAAAGCATTATTTAGGAGAATAGATACATCCAATATTTCTACAATAGATGTTCAACAGGCTGGAGATATTTCGATTGATTATGTTCGTAGAGAAGTATATAAAAAAGATAATAAGCTTGAT
Source organism: uncultured Eubacteriales bacterium (assembly GCA_964470745.1). Taxonomy (GTDB): domain Bacteria; phylum Bacillota; class Clostridia; order DSM-8532; family CAYYEC01; genus CAYYEC01. Next base: position 6,770 of record CAYYEC010000131.1, read on the forward strand.
TTACCTCTAAAGGAATTTGAACTACTGAAATTATTGATGTCCAATAAGGGAAAAGTTCTGTCTAGAGATGTCTTATTGGAAAAGATATGGGGATTCGATTACTTTGGAGAAACTCGTACAGTTGATGTTCATATAAGATACTTGAGACAAAAAATCGAAGATGACGATAGTAATCCGGTTTACATTGAGACTGTTAGGGGTATAGGTTATAAATTTAATGACAAATGATTAAGATCATTTTAGCTAAATTAGATATGTTACGTTAAAAAAGTTATATTGGCATTTGCATAACATATAGATAGAGGTATATGATTTTACGATTTTTGAATAAAGTAATGTAAGATGTTTATCGTAAAACATATAGATGGGAGAAAATGGGTTGAAGAAAAAAATTGTTCTATACTATATTGTCTTAATTGTAATAGGTATTTCTATTGCCGGATTGTGTACATCTCAGTTGGCTAAAAGTATTTATAATACTGAAATTGAAGGAAACTTAAAAAATTCTGTTTTACTCATTACAAATCAATTAGACCAGGAAATTATGAATGGTGAAGAAATAAATTTTAACGAAAAAGCTAAAGAATATTCAAGGATTTTAAATGAATATGTTTCTAGAAATGGAGAAAAACAAAATTTTAAAATCAGAATAACTTTTATAAACTTTGAAGGAATTGTAGTTGGAGAATCTGAGACTGATTATAAATTAATGGAAAATCATTTAAATCGTAAAGAAATCCAGCAAGCAATTCAAGGTGAGTTTGGTAAAGATATTAGATTTAGTAAAACTCTGAAGATTAATTTTCTTTATATATCATATCCACTGAAATCCAAAAATATAGTTGTAAGAATTTCTGTCCCGCTAATTAGCATTAAGCATATTTACAGAACGATTTGGTTTTATACGCTTGTAGGTGCTTTAGCTGGGATTATTATAACTGCTTTAATTGCTATAAGAATTTCAGCAGCCTTAACAAGCCCTATTAGACAGATGATAATCGCAACAAAAGAGATTGCAAAGGGAAATTATTCAAGTAGAATAAGTATAGATACTGAAGACGAACTGGGAAAACTGGCTGAAAATTTTAATCAGATGGCAGCAGTACAGGAAAGAACAGTTTCGGAGCTTACTGATAAAAGCAATAAAGTAAATTCTATTATAAATAGTATGACGAATGGAATTATTGCAATTGACAAAGATTATAATATCGTTTTAATAAATCATGAAGTATTGGAACTATTTGGTGCTACTCTGAAAAAGGATATTTTAGGAAGCAAGATTATAGAGGTTATTAGAAATAACCAATTAAATTCTTATTTAAGAGAGACAATCAACAAAAATGAGGATTATGTTTTTGATTTGGTTATTTCAGGTAGAGGACAAAAGATTTTAAGAGTGTATACAAGTCCAATAAATTCAGCAAATAGTGTAAATAAAAATGAAGGTGCAATTGCTTTTATTCATGATATAACAAATATGAAAAAATTAGAAGAAATGAGAACAGAATTTGTTTCAAATGTAACACATGAATTAAAAACTCCACTGACTTCAATTAGGGGCTTTGTAGAAACCCTTAGAAATGGGGCTATTGAAGATAAAGATGTAGCTGATAAGTTTTTGGAAATAATAGATATTGAAGCTGAAAGATTATTTATTTTAATAAATGATATACTCCAGTTATCTGAAATCGAGACAATGGGAAAAGACTCAAATATAACTGAATTTTCCTTAGAACAATTGGTAGCTGAAGTTATTTCTCTACTTGAAAATGCGGCACAAAAAAAAGATGTAACTATAATGTATGATATTGATAAGTCTATTTTAATTAAAGCAAATAGAAATAGGATTAAGCAGATGCTTATTAATTTAATTGATAATGGAATAAAATATAATAAGCAGTATGGTGAAGTTAAAATTTTTGCAAGCAAAGAAAATGGACAGCTCTTTATAAGTGTAAAGGACACTGGAATTGGAATATCAAAGGAACATCAGGCACGGATTTTTGAACGCTTTTATAGAGTAGATAAAGGCAGATCTAGAAGTATGGGAGGAACAGGCTTAGGCCTTTCAATTGTAAAGCATATTGTAAATTTATACGATGGAGATATTAATATATATAGCAAAGCCAATGAAGGAAGCGAATTTAGAATCAAATTTCCATGTTAGTAGAAAAAGAGACATGGGGAGACATGTTTGCACTAAACCAGACTTTTTCAGCAATAATAAGC
>CAYYEC010000132.1:0-5074 GCA_964470745.1 uncultured Eubacteriales bacterium
CTATGAGGCTGATTGTGTTAATACGAAAATACTTGGTGTAAAAAAAAGCAGCACAGAGGCTAATATTGATATTACTTTATTTCAGGGGTTACCTAAATCTGATAAAATGGATTTTATTGTTCAGAAGAGCGTTGAACTGGGCGTTAAGGAAATCATTCCAATAATTACATCCAGGACAATTGTTAAACTTGGTAATGATAAGGATATAATTAAAAAAACTGCTAGATGGCAAAGAATAGCCTTAGAAGCTTCAAAACAATGTAATAGAGGGGTGATTCCGTCTATCGGAAATCCTGCAAATTTTGAACAATCAATAATGAGTATGAATAATTTTGATTTGAGCATTATACCATATGAGAAAGAAAATAACACAGGTATTAAAAAAGTTCTAGGTAACAAGAATTTAAATATAAAAAAGATTGCAATTATTATTGGACCAGAAGGTGGCTTTTCTAAAGACGAAATAAAGTTCGCAGAAAAATTTGGTGTGATTCCAGTAAAACTGGGTCCAAGAATTTTAAGGACTGAAACTGCTGGTTTAGCAACTGTATCAGTTATAATGTATGAATTGGGAGATATTGGGATATGAAAAATTTAACGTTTGTTGTTGTGGATGATGCTGTTTTCATGAGAACATTATTAAAAAGAATGATTGAGGAAACAGATGGATATAGTGTTTTAGGAGAAGGCGGCAATGGTTATGAGGCAATAGAGGAGGCTAAGAAGAATCAGCCTGATATAATGACTCTTGATATTACAATGCCTGATATGGATGGAATCCAAGCTGTGCAAGAAATTTTAAAGGTTAGTCCAAAAACCAAAATAATTATGGTTTCTGCAATGGGACAACAATCAATGGTAATCGAAGCAATAAAACAAGGTGCTAAAGATTTTGTTGTAAAACCTTTTGATAAATCACGTGTTTTTCAAGCTATAAAAAATGTTATTTCTATGTAAAACTTTGGAGTTTTTATTGTTATTTTGAAGAAAAATTGAACATTTTACTTGTAAAATTTTATATTGTCAGTATAATAAGATATATGAATCAGCCTAAATAGGCTGTTTTTTTTGTTTTAAAATATACATGGGGAGGTGAATGAATGTGAATAAAATAACTTATATTACTAAACTGCTTATTAGCAGCATCTTAGTAATATCTATTTCTACAATGCCAGTTTATGTAAATGCTGATGCGGACTCAAATACAGAAGCAATAACAGAACATTCACAGGTATTAGCAAAATTATTATCTGAAGTAACTGTTTTAAATAAAGTAGTATTTCTGGAAAAACAAATAGCAGCAAATTCGTACAAAATAGGTGCAAATCTTGAAGAAATAAAAAAGCATGAAGATATGTTGGAGGTTTTACTTAATGAAGTTGATGTTCTTACATCAATTGTCCAAAGTCTGTATATTGATGTAAAAATCGAAAAGAACCAGAGAGAAATAGACAGGCATACAATGCAGCTAAATATGATATTAAGTGAACTTGAAGCTTTAAATGATATTTGTGTAGCTTACACAGGTGGAAATTTAATAGAATGTTCCGACGGACAGGTTTTCAATCTTGTATTTACAGGCAGCAATATACAAAAATCAGGAGATATCAATTACACAGTTACCTTTAACAATGCACACCTTGATGTAATTGATATTTGTGGATTGACACCGGAAGCAGAGACTCAGTCTGGGGTGATACAGGGGACAGGTATTACAATTACGGAAGTGTCAACAGGTGTTATCAAGTTTACCGTTGATAAAAGTGTTATGTCAGGTACTCAATGGTCCGGAGTTTTGAATGGTATAAGGTTTAAGAGTAAAGTGAATCAAAAGACTTTAATAAGCGTGGAGATTAATTGATAAAGGAGAATGATAGATTATGAAGAGAGTTATTGTAGTTGTAATATGTTTGATGATGCTTTTTGGAGGAGTAGCTTATGGGCTGGAGGGTTATTCGGATGTTGTGGAAGTGACTAAGGATGTTATTAGCTTGGGGAGTGATGTCGTTAAGTCACCAGTTGGGGTAGGTGAGGTGAGTGGTAGGACGGTTACAAATTTGCTAAATAATAATGGAGATTGTGAAGATAAAACTAAATGGTATACAACAAATTCATCAATTTTGACAGATTATTCAACAGATAAAGTATTTGGAAGTCAGTCTATAAAATTTGAGCATAATGGTCAAACATCTGCAGGGTTTACAAAAGAAGTGACTTCACAAGTAGATATTTCAAAATACTATTTTATATCTGGATATGTAAAGACAGATGGGGCAGCTAATGTAGGGGTTGGCATATACTTAGCAGATAATACTTATAATTCAATAGGAGCGGTACCAAGAATTAAACCTACTACGTGGATAAGAACGGGTATGAAAATATCACCTACTAATTTTTTGGGGAAAGATACATCAATGATAAGATTTTTAGTAAATAACAGTGATAGTAACATGTCTGCTATAACTTATGTTGATGGATTGATGTTAGTAGAAATTACAGCAGATGAATATAATAACATTTCTGTAGATGAGTTGATGGATAAATACAATTTCATGAACTCCACTAAATCTACAAATAGCGTAGTTATAAATAGTGAAGGTATAAATAGATTTGATGAAAAATTAGAATCTGGAGCATATAGTACTACTACAGGTGAAAAGACGGCTGGCGCAACATATAGAAGTGTAAATATGTACAGAGTTAAAGGTGGTCAATCTTATCCATTTTTCTCTAATATACCCGGAGGTTATAGATTTTTCTATTATGATATAAACAGAAATTTTATTAGCACAGAATTAAAAAGTAGCGTACCTACAACTTTTATTCCTCCAGATGATGGATTTGTGAGTTTTCATACTTCAGCTATAAATTCAAGTAATGTTGATACAGCTGAAATATGTATAGGTTCTTCTAGTTACGCTAAATATGAAAAAAGCGAAGTTCAAGTTACTGTACTATTTAATGATGGTGAACTTACTAGATTGCCAAATAATAGTTATGATAGTGTAAATTTTGTTACTGGTGATGCAACACAGAAAAATCAAAAATACATTTTGCAAAGTGGAAACATAGTAAATTTGTATACTACTCCCACCAATGTCGATTATGTTGCATTTAATAAAAGTATTTTAAGTAGTTATAAATATATAGGACAAGGTGGAACTGATGTTATTGGTAGTATGTTAATAGATGGCTATACTGAATACATAAGTTCTAGTGGACTTGACAATATAGCAAATATCGGTAAGTTTGCATTAAGAGCAGACTTAAATCAAGTTTATTTAATTGTAGCAAAAGGCACGTATGCAGACTTAGCAGCAGCACAAGCAGATTTAGCAGGAACTACGCTAATTTATCAATTAGCCCAATCTCCTGACCCGGAAAAACTAACCACAACTCCACTAACAGCCTACCCAAATGGAACAATAACAATTGAACCGGCAGTTCAAGAAGTATCCGTATACAACAACGGCATAACAATATCAGACCCAACCCTGCCAATAGAAGAAATAGAAAGTGTGTACAAAATAGAAAACGGAGTATTATCACCTGCCGACTATTATGATTTGGCACAGGATAAACTATCATTCAAAGTTACAAATGCACAAAAAGGTGATACCTACCAGTTTACATATAAATATTCATCTGCACTAACAACTATACCAACAATGAAGTACAGCACAGCTGTCAATCAGGATGGGCAGATAGACAGCAGTACAAATGCAATTAACCGTCATTCAGAGTTAATTGAACTTATATTGGAGCAGATACAGACTTTAAAAAATGAAATAAATGATTTAAAGGAGCAGTTGGGGCAGTAGAATCACGGATTTGAGGGATTACCCGGATTGCACGGATTTTAAATCAGGGAAATCCGTGTAATCAGCGCAATCCGTGATTAGGGAGGATTTATTTAATGAAGTATCAGGAGATTACAAAAAAAATTATTGGGTGTGCTATGAAGGTTCATTCTACATTGGGGAATGGTTTTCAGGAGGTTATATATCAAAGGGCTTTGGCTATTGAGATGAAAAGTCAAGGACTAAGTTTTGAAAGAGAAATTGAGAGAACTATTTATTATGAAGGTATAGAAGTAGGGAGCAGGAGAGTTGATTTTTTAGTTGAAGGGTGTGTTTTAGTTGAATTGAAGGCGATTAAGGAAATAAATGATACTAATTATGCACAAATAATAAATTATTTAAAGGCTTATAATTTAGAAGTCGGTTTATTATTAAATTTTGGAGAGAAGAGTTTAAGTTTTAAGAGGTTTGTAAAATAATCAGAATCACGGATTAAACGGATTTGTGGGATTGCACGGATTTAAAATCAGTGCAATCTGTGTAATCTGCGTAATCCGTGATTCAGACAATAGGGGGTCAAGAGCCAAAAGGGGACGGTTCTTATTTGACACACATTAATATATCTGATATAATTCCCTCAACAAGAAAATGTTGGGGGAATTATTTATGCCAAGAAGGGCAAGAAAGAGTGCAGAATCAGGAATTTATCATATTATGCTGCGTGGAGTTGAAAGAAAAAATATTTTCATTGATGATGAAGATAAGCAAAGAATAATAAATACAATAATTGAAAAGAATCAATTAATTGGTTTTAAGCTGTATGCCTATTGTATTATGGACAATCATCTGCATATGGTCATAAAAGAAGATAAGGAATCAATATCCCAAATAGTAAAAAGAATTGGCACAAGTTATGCTTTTTATTTTAATAAAAAATATAACAGAGTGGGTCACTTATTTCAAGACAGGTTTAGAAGTGAACCTATAAAAGATGATGCACAACTCTTAGCTGTTATTAGATATATTCACAACAATCCAGTTAAAGCAAATATAGTTGGTTTGGCTAAACAATATAAATGGAGCAGCTACAATGACTATGTAAACAATTCAAAAAATTCTTTCAAAGATTATACAGAAATATTATCCATGTATTCAATAAATGAAAATACAGCAAGAAAATTGTTCATTGAATTTACAAAGGATACAGTTGATGATTTTTTTATTGATAATGATATAACCAATTTGGTTATTGAGAAACTTATTCAAACAGAGGA
>CAYYEC010000132.1:5084-8961 GCA_964470745.1 uncultured Eubacteriales bacterium
GTATCGATAAAAGGAATAGAAGGAGGTTCTCCATAATGATATAACCAATAAAGAAATTGATAAAATGAAGAATAAAGTTATTGTTGATGAAAGACTTAAAGAATTTGGGATAAATGAAATTGATTTAAATAATAATAAAGAGAATTTTAAAAAATTAATTTATACATTAAAATATGAAGACGGAATTTCAATAAGACAAATTTCTGTGTTAATAGGTATTAACAGAGGAATAATTCAAAGAATGGTGTAATGTGTCAAAAAAGAACCGTCCCCTTTTGGCTGAAAAAGAACCGTCCCCTTTTGGCTGCTTGACTTCTGGTTTGGGGTAGTGATATTATTAAATTATTAAAAGTAAATTCTTGTCATGAACATTATGCAAATAATTCAACAATTGATTCATTATTTTTTGGGGGTAAGATAAATGAAATTTAAGTTGGGCAATATGCACAACGAAATGAGAAGAATTTTTATGAATCTAAAAATAAGTACAAAGCTTATGATTTTTTACTTTGTACTTTTAATTTTTTCTGTACTTTTAAGTAGTGCACTATATAGAAATATTTATTCCACCATACTTTCCAAAAAGGTCAGTGAAGTATCTTTGCAAACGTTGTATTCAATAAATTCTAATATTAACTCAATAATTCAAAATGCAGATAATTTATCAAAGGTTTTGATATCAAGTCAAGAAATTCAGAAGCCCTTAGCTTCTGCAGAGTCTCTTAATAATAATATTTCCACCTCGTTTTTAGAACAGGGTCAAGGCTCAGGTGAGATAAGGACTATAAAACTTGACGAACAACGTAAAGTGAATGCATATGTTTCAAATTATGTAGAATCATTTCCTTTCATATCATCAGTATATATTTTTGATGAATATGGTCAAAGATATGGTGTTGATAATATGCCATTAAAAAAATTAGTTAACAGTAATTTTAGGGAAACTTCCAGTTACATTGAAGCTAAAAATCAAAAAGGAGCTCCAATACTAACACTGAATGCGGGGAGTTTGCTTGAAATTGGTTCTGGTGAGAAATACATTTCTTTAATTAGGGTGATAAATAACATAGATATTCAGAATTTAATAGGGCTTTTAATTTTAAATATAGCAGAAAATGAAATGGTTAACTCATTTAGAGATATAATTAATAAATATGATACAGATATTATGATTATTAATGAAAATGGTGAAAAAATTATAGATTTTAAAAACCATAAAGGTATAGATTTTGACAGTATTATAAATTTATCAGTAGATAAGGAATTTGGCTCTTATATAAAGAAAGTAAATGGTGAGAGCTATCTTATATCACATTTAAATAATAAAGAGTATAATTGGAAAATTATTAGTATTATACCTTTTAGTGAACTTTCAAAAGAATCAAGCATATTTGGTGTAATCGCCTTTATTGTAATAATCTTAAATAGTTTACTGCTTATATCAGGTTCAGTTTTTATTTCAAGACTTATAACAGTTCCAATAAAAAATTTACTCACCTCCATGAAGGGAGTTGAAAAAGGTGATTTCAAAATAGTTGAGATGAATGTTGGAAACGATGAAATTGGAAAGTTAAAAGATGGGTATAATATGATGATTTTAGAAATTGAAAATTTAATAGATAGAGTTGTTTATGAACATAAGTTGAAAAGAAAAATAGAATTAGATATATTACAATCACAGATAAAACCACATTTTTTATACAATACCTTTGATTCAATTAAAGCTTTGGCACTTATAGGAAGAAATGAAGATGTATATACAATGCTTAAAGCACTTGGTAGTTTTTATAGGACCAGCTTGAGCAAAGGTAGTGAAGTAATAAGTATTGGAGAAGAGATAGAAGTTGTGAAAAATTACATTACTATACAAAAAATGAGATTTGGCAATATAGTAAATGTAGATTATGAAGTTGACGAAGAAATAAGGAGCTATAAAATTTTAAAGTTGGTACTTCAGCCCCTTGTAGAAAATGCATTAAGTCACGGAATACAATCAAAAGGAGAAGAAGGCAATATAATAATAAAAGCCAAAAAGCATGAAAAATACGTAATCTTGACTGTTGAAGACAATGGAATTGGAATGGAAGCTGATCAAGTACAGGTGGTTTTGGACCGGAATTATGAAAGCAGCAACTTAGGCTTTGGGCTTAAAGGAACAATAGAAAGATTGAGGATTTTTTACGGTAAAGATGATTTATGCACTATACAGAGTCAAAAGGATATAGGTACTAAAATCATAATAAGTATACCTATTAAATTGGGAGGTATTAATGAATAAATATTTGCTAAAGCTTATGATTATTGATGATGAATATCTCGTTAGAGAATTACTGAAAAGATGTATTGACTGGGCAGATGCAGGTTATGAGATTGTATCGGAAGCATCTTGCGCCCAGGAAGCATTAGAACTTATTGAAGTAGTCCACCCGGACGTTATTTTTACAGATATCCGGATGCCGTTTATGGATGGAATTGAGCTTGCAAAAATCATTTTTGAAAAATATCCGCATATTAAGATTGTTGTTTTAACAGGGTATGAGGAATTCGAGTATGCCAAAAGAAGTATTAAAATAGGAATTGCGGATTTTCTTTTAAAACCAATTAATGAAGAAGAGATTTTGAAGGTAGCTCTTAATATCAAAGCCAAGATAGAGGAAGAAAAAAATCATAGGGCTGAATATACCCGACTAAAGAAGCAGCTGGAAGAAAATTTACCTTATTTAAAAGATAAATTTTTAAATGACCTAATAAGCAATGAATTTGAATTTAGTGATTTAGCGCAAAAATTGGCTTATTTTAACATTAATATAAATACTAATAATTTTCATATAGCTGTTATAGATGTTTCATATCCTGAGATGAAAAAAGGAGATGGAGGAGAAGAAGTTGGAGAAGAAGAGAAGATTCTTCTTAAAATACAAAGTTTAGAACTTGTAAGGCAGTATTTTAGACAGGATAAGAACATTTATATTTTTATGGATAATAGTCAAAGATTGGTGATTCTAAATTCGGAAGCTGAAATTGACTTAATGGAATGCTTGGAGGCTGTAAAGACTATGCTTAATAATAAATTGAAGTGTTTTGTTAGTATTGGAGTAGGTTTTAGCTTCACTAATCCAAAGAAGATACAGCGTTCATATAAAGAAGCCTGTAATGCATTAGATTATAGAATTATTGAAGGGAAAAACCAGATTATACATGTATCCGATATTAATTTTTTATCCCCGGAGAAAGTGGAAATAGAATACAGCCGGATAGAGGAGCTATCATTTATGTTAAAAGCGGGGATGGAATTAAAAGCTATAGAGTTTTTAGACAATATTTTAAGCGAAGTCAGTTTAAGTCAAAAGGTAGGAATAGGTTCAATAAGAGCAGCAGCCTCCAATATTATTTCAGTAGTGCTGGGTGTAGTATCTGAACTTGAAATACCATCTGATGAGATATTTACTAATAATATGCAGCCATTTGAAGAAGTTTTTAAGCTTGATACTTATCCTGAGATCAAAGAATACTTAACAAAGCTCATAAATAGAGCTGTCAGTGTTATTAAAAATATTAAAAACAAAAAGGTAAACCAGGTTATTCAGCAGGTTAAGGATTATATTATAAAAAATCTTAGTAATTCTAATCTCTCACTTTCTAATACAGCTAAAGAATTTTTTCTCAATGTGAGCTATTTGAGCAGAATTTTTAAGCAGGAAGTAGGTCAGACATTTGTTGAGTATATTTCGAAGCTTAGAATGGAAAATGCAATAAAACTATTGCAAACCACAGATTTAAAAGCATATCAAATAGCTGAAGAAGTTGGAATTACAGACTCTCACTATTTCAGTATATGCTTTAAAAAATATACTGGAATGTCAATAAATGAATTTAA
>CAYYEC010000133.1:0-8955 GCA_964470745.1 uncultured Eubacteriales bacterium
GTCTTTTACAGTGTCCTCCGTGGTTCATGGTTTTTAAATCCTTTGACCACTGAGGACACTGAGGTACACGGATTTTCACGGATATTGTCGTTATCTTTCATCTCAATCTTTGAGCCAATTTCATAGTTTAGTCTTTACCCTCATTAAAACCTTCCGTGCGCTCAGTGCATGCCTTTTCCGTGTCTTCCATGGTTCATGGTCTTTAAATCCTTATAAAAGCAATATGGAGAGAATTAAATAGCCCCTCAAACACTATTAAGCCCTCCCCATATCTTTATCTTTATCTTTATCTTTATCTTTATCTTAATCTCAACCTAACCTACGCAGCCTTCTCAACATGTGAATTCTTCCAGTATTCCCTGAAGAAAGTCACAAACACTCCTATCATAAGGCCTAGTACTATTGCAATAGCAAGATTAAGCAGTATTTTTCTATTCGATTGTATTACTGCCGGTGTTGCAGCCTTGATACCTTTACCATATTTCACTTCGTAGTAGTCTTCTGCAGTATTATTTGTCATATCAATTAATTTCACCATTTTTTCTTTTATGTCCGGTATCATTTTTTGTACATCTTGTTCAGCTTGAGCTTTAGTTTCCTGTTGTACTTCATCGTTCATTAATTTATCAACTTCAGATTTGTAAAACTCTATTTCATGCTCATAATCTGTAGCTTCTACACCGGCTTCAATAGATCTTTTAGCCAGTTCATCATAATAAGAGTTATTTGCTTCTGATGTTAGACCATTTTCTTGATCTGTACCAAGAATTAATAAATTATTTTCCTTCTTAAATGCATCCATGAGCTCCATTGCTTCTTTTGACTCACTTAGCTTTTTATTCCTTTCAAGCTCCATAAGCTTTATCTTATATTCATACTGGGTAATAAGTCTTTGCTTGTCTCTTGTAAGGTTTGTAGCATTTATTATTGATTCCATATTTTTTACTTCTATTTCTTTTAGTAATTCCAATGATTTATCTATATCATTAAAGGTAAGTCCTGTTTCCTTTGATCTATAGTTATTTGACTCCTTAACCTTTTCCTCTAAATAATTTTGTATTGTTTCAATCTGATTATTCATTACTTCTGATATATCCGGATAATCATAAGTTTCATAATCTAAAGTTCCCACTGCATTTGAAAGTATGGCTTTATCTGAGTACTTTTCATTATAATATTTACTATACTCATCTACAATGGCATCTAAGAGTTTTGCCCCCTCGTCATATGAAAAGGCGTTATTTATTTCATAGGTAACCATATATCTTGATGGATAGTAAGTATAGTCTTTACCCTGCTTTAATAAATTTTCTGCTTTTGTCAAGACATCGTCAGGTATTACACCTGTCACTGTAATATTGTTTGCTATTTCTTCCGGAGTTACATTTTTATTATCATAACCGATTGATTCTAATGCCATTTTTATTACATATGGAGTCTTTACTAATGTTCTATCAAATTTTGTCTGGTCAGGATTTTCTCCCTTTTCTATCCCCGGAAAATCCAGAGTCATTATAACCTTAGCATTTACATTGTTTGGTAATACAAAGAATGTTGCCAATGATGTTATCAATAAGCAAAGAATTAGAATCCCTGCTATTAACCATTTACCTTTTAATACTGTTTCAATTATTTCTCTTAATGAGATTTCTTCCATTGTTTTTTACCCCTTTCAGTCTTGTAATCTAGTGGTTTGTAACACTTCATTTTTATAATCCTATTTTAAGTGTTACAAATCCACTTCCTCTGTCTGTGGTCTGCACACCCTAAAAAGCATACGTTACAGACCACTAGTTTGTCCCCCCAAAATAATATTGTTTTGCTTTTAATAAATTGTTGTTTAACGTATAACGTCTATCTCTCTTAATCACTATTTCTTCACTCTATCTCATCTCTTCTTAATCTCAATCTTCCTTCACATATTCTCAAACAAATTAATATAATTTATTTTCTCTTTTTCAAGTATCTCTGAGTAGTCAGGATGCCAGGTTAATATTAATTGACAGTTAACAGTTGACAGTTGACAGTTTTTCTTACCTTGCATTTCTACGTTGTCAACTCTTGCTAACAAATCTTTTAATTCTTTGATATCTCTAATTACTCTATAACTTTTACTTGTTTTTTTTATTTTGTTGGTGATTAGTTCGAGTATTTCATCCTTATCTCCGAATAAAACAATTTCGCTAAACTCCTTTATTAATTTGTTATTTAAAATATTTTCAATCTGTTGGTCTACTTCATTTATAAATTTGTAAGACCTTAAAACATATCTGTATGTTGCTTCTGCTTTTTCCTTAACTCCTTTTGGAGTAAGAATATATCTAATGGTTCTGGGATTTAATCTTTCCATCTTAAGAAGGCCCTTATTTAATAAGCGCTTAATTAGAATGTTGACACTACCCAGAGACATACCTGTGTTTCTAGCTATATCCCTCTGGGTTGTTCTTTTATGATTGTCGATATTTTTTAAAATCTCCAATTCATTATCCATGATTTCTCCTAAACATTAAATATACTTGTTTATATTATGTTTTGAAACAAAAAAAATGCGTTCATAAATTGAACACATTAATTTTATTAGATTTTACAGTTAGTGTCAATAGGTAAATGTTACTTTGAAAGTATGAGTACACCGTACCCCCTCTATTTCCTTCTCATGTAGTTCCTAAGTCATTATAGATTTTTCTATAACTTCCATTATGTATTTTTTAAACCTTTAACCACTGAGTACACGGAATGACACTGGCTTTCACGGCTATTGTTATTTATCACCTTAAGTCTATCCACTAAATGTTGAGTTATCAGCTAATTTATTTTTGCCTCTATTTTTGAATTCATCTGTGTGCTTAGTATATGTCTTTGCCGTGGCTTCCATGGTTCATGATTTTAATTCTTTACCCACTTAGTACACTGATTTTCACCGACATTTTAGATAACCCAGCTCATAACGACATTAGTCGTTATAATAATATCTGTCGTAATTATAGTACCTATAGTAGTATGCACCGCTTGAAGCTTTATCTATCTTGGTCAATATAGTTCCAAGTATTTTTGCCCCTACATTGTCCAGGGCTGCCTTTGCATGTTTGGCCATTTCAATATTTGATTGGCCGGAAGCCAGTACCAATATTACTCCATCAACTTTTTTACCTAATATAGCGGCATCTGTAAGCTGACCTACCGGTGGTGTGTCTATTAATATCAAATCATAATCCATTTTCATATTCTCAATAAACTCATTCATTTTTTTTGACTCAAATATCTCTGCCGGATTTGGAGGCAGCTTTCCACTACATATTAAATGAAGGTTTTCAATATCGGATATTTCTTTTATTACATCCTTAATTGAGCTGTTATTTACTATAACATCAGTTACTCCCACATCATTTAGAAGATAAAAATATTTATGGACTTTTGGTTTTCTAAGGTCTCCTTCAACCAACAATACCTTCTTGCCTATTTGCGCCATACTTATTGCAATATTTGCTGTTGTTGTTGATTTTCCTTCCGCAGGACCCGGACTTGTTACAACTATCGTTTGTATATGCTTATCCACGCTGGTATAGCCTATATTTGTACGAAGAGACCTATATGCTTCTGAGGCAGGTGCTTTTGGGTCATGGTAAGAAATAAGGTTTGGACTCACTCTTCTTGATTTAATGATACTTTTTACATCCACACTATCTTTTTTTCTTTTTAAAATTTCCATTTTGTTGACCTCTCCTCTCTCCTTCAAATATTGGTATTTCTCCTATTATGTTAAGTCCTAAATATCTTTCTACATCTCTCTTATCTTTAATTGTATGATCAAGGTATTCTATTGCAAATATGAGGAATACACCAAGCATAATACCCAATACCCCTGCTATAGCAACGTTCAGCTTTTTGTTAGGCTTTATGGGATACTCCGGTAGTTCAGCCACGTCAATTACTTTTACATTTTTTACTTCTATTATTTCTTCCGCCTTTTGGATGATAACCCGGGCAAGTGAATTTGCCACATCCGTAGCTATCTTTGGGTCTGTACTCTCAAATCCAATTTTAAATAGTCGAGAGTCCTTTACTGTTGTTACTGAAACTCTACTCTGGAAGGTACTTACATCCATATCCAGGTTTAACTCGTCAATTACTTCTTTTGAAACCAATCTACTTAATATTATTTCTCTATAGTCAGTAACCAGCTTTTGATTTAATGTTAATTCTCCTATATCAATTGAACCTATATTTGATTTTTCTTTACCAACAAATAGTGATGATTCAGCTTTGTATACCGGAGCAATCATTTTAACTGAAACAAAACCTGATACTGTTGTAGCAATTATAAAAAATGCTACAATTATCCACCATCGAATCTTCAATATATGAAGTATATCACGAAGGTCGATTTCTTGAAGCTCATTTAACTCATTCTCCATTTTTTGTTTAACCCCCTGTTGGTTGGTTGAGAGTGTATAGTTATAGTTATTACTTGATCTTAATCCCTCAAATTTCAACTCTCAACTATTTAAAAATACTTTTAATCTTATAAATAATACTTTTTTTAATCTGAATACATGTCGGTTCTTCTACATCTAAATCTTCATCCTTCAAGATTTTCTTAGGATTTTCAAAGAATATTTTGTTTGCTTTTTCTTTTCCTATCCAGGATGTTACTATTTCATATACTTCTTTTAGTTTTGGAGACCTGGTTCTATTTGAATGGCTGTCTGATGCCACAAGGTGCCCCATATTGTTTTCAATTATTAATTTGGATGTTTCCTGTACCTTTTTACCCCCTATGCCATTTATTGATGTACTGTTTATCTGTGTAACACAACCTAATTCTATATATTTTATAAGAATATTAGGGTCTTCCTGTATCTCAATATATCTTTCCGGATGAACCAAAATTGGCTTGTATCTACTAGATATTAAGTCACATATGACATTTTCCGTATAAATAGGAATACCAATCATTGGTAGCTCTATTAATACGTATTTTGTTCCTTCAATTGTATTGCACTTTCCTTTTTTTAAGTTATCTACTATAAATTCATCTAAAAACAACTCATTACCTAGTTTTAAATCTATATTTATATTATTATTTTTAATTAGACTAATAGCTTCAATAAACTGATTATTTAGAATTTCTTTATCGTATTTATTCGCGCCGGATATGTAATGTGGTGTAGCCACTATACTTCTTATACCATCATTCTGAGCTATTTTTAGCATTTCCAGGGTCATTTCTTTATTTTTTGACCCGTCATCTATACCATAAAGTATATGGGAATGTAAATCTATCACAGCCTCACCTCTATTTTTTAATCAAACAAGATATCTCTATATTTTATAAATAGTTCTTTAGATCTGGAATATTCTGTATCTGTGAGTCTCGAATGTAAATATCCTTTAAACTCTAGCTCGCCTTCTTCTGTACCTAGATTTTCAGATAATTTAGATATATAGTCCATGTCAAGCTTTCCTATTATAGTTCTAAAATCATTTAAATCTGCATCATCAATAGCATCTCTATTTTCATTTATTTTTTGTTCTACCCAATCTTCACTATAAATAATTTCTTCCTTAACATTTTCTTCTTCCTTTACTGGACTAACTACGCCATCTAATGTTTTAAATTCTTGAGATTCACCATTATTTGTTATCTCATTCTCTTCCGAACTTTCAATTTTTTCATTTTTGTCATTTTCTACATCTTTATTATTATGTAAATCTTTCTTTTTATCTTGTTCTATAATTTCTTTCTTTTCTTTGGCTTCCGGGACTTCTTTAGGAACTTTTTCAGCTAAAAATTCATTCTCAACTAATTGAATATTATTATCTGTTTCTTTATTATTATCTGAATTATTATCTGAAAATTTTACTTTATCCTCGCCTTTATCATTATTTATGACTTCCTCAGATTTTGTTTCCTTTGTTGTTTCTTTTACTATTTCTTCTTTTATTTCTCCTTTCATTTCCATATACCCATCAGCTACCTTTGGGTGTGAATAATATGGAATCAAAAATCCAAATACTACAGCAGCCATTAAAAATACTGTAATTAATATTTTTTTCAATACATTTTTTTTCAAAAAGCTCACACTCACTATACTTTACTTTTGATTGCCTGATATATCTCTCTTATGAATAGTTTAAGTTTATAGAAATTCCGTATTGATGTCAACATTATTCGCACTCTTTACGTAAATTACCATACTAATAATATCAAATACTGTCGAAATATGTGTATTCTTAGAAATAGCTATATACTTAGAAAAAGCGGACCAAAAGGCCCGCTTTCTAATTATAGTTGTTTCTGGAACCGTTAAAATATAACTTCATATATATTTTAACTCGCCCTATATATTAATAGTTGAATAATCTGTAAATAACAGTGGCTGACTCTGCTCTTGTAGCATAACCCTTAGGATCTATTTTATTTCCATCTTTACCGTTCATTAATTCAGCTCTGACTGCTATTGCAATAGATTCTAATGCATAGTCTGAAATATCAGCTTTATCATCAAAATCAGTAAAGTTAGCTACATTGGCTGGAACATCTTCTCCTAATGCTCTAGCAATCATTACTGCCATTTGCTCTCTTGTTATCTTTTCATTTGGCTTAAAGGTACCATCTGTATATCCATTAACAATACCTGCATTTGACGCTGCTGCAACATATTTTGCATACCATGCGTCTTCAGCTACATCTGTAAAGTCTGAAGTACTTTCTTCTATAGTTAATCCTATTGCTGTAGCAACAAGTTTAGCAAATTCTGCTCTTGTTACATCACCTTGAGGGTCAAATGAATCAGCAGACTTACCATTTATTATTCCTTTGGCAGCCATTGATTCAATGTAATCTTTGCCCCAGAATCCTTGAGCTACATCTGCGAAGGTAACAACATTATTTTTAATAATATATTTACTAAAGTGTTCTGTTTCAAATGTTATTGAACCTGTTTCTTCATCATATTTAGCCTTTTTATTTTTAAGGTTACCCTTATCATCAACATAGAAAACAGTTAATTTCTTTGGATCATCTCCTGATTTCAATTTATAAGGAACTGTTACTTTAGCTTTTTTGTCAGTACCTTTTGCATCTTTACCAAATTTAGAAATTTGTGTTTTTTCACCAGTTTTAGTGTTTGTTTTAATTATACTGAAATCTAAAACTACAGCATCATCCGGTATAGCAGTTTTTTGGGCTTCAGTTAAAGTATTGTCATCTTTTGTTAATGCTTTTACTTCAATAGAAACGGTCTCATCTTCATTTGACTTCAATGACTCTGTTGGAACTGATATTTTTGCTACAGAAGATGCTACTTCAATTTTATCTATACCTTTTTCAGCAGCTGCATTTAATACATTTGCTGGTAATACTACACTTACTTCCTTAATATCTTCTGAAACCGGTACATCAATTGTTAATTTACTTTCAACAGCCTTCTTTATACCACTTTCATTTACTTTATCCTGTATTTCTTTTTGAACTTCTTTAACTTTATCAATTTTGCTTATTAACTCCTGAGCTTTATCATTATCAATAACTGCAGTTGCTCTCTTTCCTTCTTCTTTAGGAGTTACTACTTGTTTACCAGCTTTTTCAATAACTTTTTCTGCTAATTTTTCAATTACTTTAGATGTGTTTCCTTTAACATTATTCTCCACAGCATCATTAACAATTGAAGTAATAGCTTCTTTAACAACTTCTTTAGCTTCATCAACTGTAGCTGCCTTTTCAATATTATCTAAAGCAGCTTTAGCAGCTTCTTTAATCTTTTGTAAAGTTTGTCCAACATTTGTTGGTGTAGGAGATGCAGTTGGCTCTGGTGAAGCTGTTGACTCAGGTGTTGGAGTAACTTTTACACCACCACCTCCTGTAGAAGGTGCATGATATAATCCAAAAATATTCATAACTGAGATCATGTCATTGATTGAGATATCATATTTATCCATATTATTATTTACTTTGTTTAAATATTTGTCAAAATCCTCATTAATATTATATTCCTTAATTGCATTCTGAATATCTATATCTGTAGTTAACGCTGTAGCTATTTTACTTTCAACATCACCATAAGCTACAAATTCGTTATCAGAATTTTTTGTAACAACTGCTTTTGTTTTTGAAATTAACTTATTAAATACTTGTCCTGCGGTAGCAGATGTACTTAAACCTAATAAAATTTTAATTTCACCTTTATCTAAATATGTGCCAAACTCATCATAATAGTCTATTACAACACTTTTGTTATTGTATATTTTTTCAACTGTTTTCATAACAGAATCTGTAGAGATTTTACCATCCCCTGGAGTACTACTATCAACAACAATTTTACTCCAAATATCTTCTCCACCTACATCTGATAAATATTGTTCAACTGTTTCAAAAATATCCTCTGCTGTCACTGCACTATTATTTCCTATTTCTTCAACTGTTGCATCAAAAAGAGCTGCAAGTACTTGTCCCTTTTCCGTTGAACTTAATCCATTTAGCTCGTCTAATGCTGATCTTAAATCATCAGAATCTGCAAAAACCATAGGCATAATAGAAAGCATCATGCAGACTACAATAAAAATACTTAATACCTTTTTAGTAAAATTTTTTCTCATTCTCATTTCCCCTTTTCAAATTTTAAAATAAATTGTAAATCAACTTTATATTGAACATTAGCTAATATATAAGAAAGCATAAATTATATTTATTGACATCTTTTTTCAACTTTTTTACATAATTTATACTTAGTTTACATTATAACAAAAAAAATTCCTTTATTCAATACTATTAGAACATAACAATTTTTTTTTTTTGAATATTTGGTTAGTTTACTGATAGAAGAGATTTTTGGATTTTTAGTATTTTTTAGTAATCAAATTTTTTTATAAGAAAACCAGTATCAAATAATACTGGTTTCTGGCCAGACTGTCTGAAAAGTAATTTGTGTAGTATATTTATGAGCAGTATGCAGG
>CAYYEC010000134.1:0-8934 GCA_964470745.1 uncultured Eubacteriales bacterium
GACAAGCATATCTTTTGAAGTTCCAGATAGAAGCGAAGGAACTTCAAAGTGGTCTTTTCTGAGACTATTCAAATTGGCTATTACTGCTATTGCATCATTCTCCTCAATTCCACTTCAGATTGTTACCCTTTTAGGTTTTATTTTTCTAATATGTGCTATAATACTTGGACTTGAAACCCTATACACTAAGTTTAGGGGAATAGCCGCAAGTGGTTTTACTACAGTTATACTTCTTCAATTGATCATTGGCAGCTCAATAATGATAAGCTTGGGAATCATCGGAACATATATTGCAAAGATATTTGAGGAAGTTAAAAATAGGCCAAGATATATAATTAGTGAAAAAATAGAGGGGGAAAATAGATGTTAGGAATAATATATATTATCTTGTGTTTTTTTATAGGATATAATATTTTTGCTAAGTTCTTAGCTCATATACTTAAATTTTCTAAAGCAGCCACACTTTGTGGAAATACAATAAGCCTTAGAAGCTATATGATTATAGTTCCTTCTTCTTATCTAATTGGAACTATATCTCTTACATGGATAACATATATTTTTTCATATTTTTTTAAGAAAACCTCTTCCCCGCTTTTTTACGGCAATTTAATTACATTTTTAATATGTACTCTATTTATAACTTCTCTAATTATTCCAAATAAAAAGCATTATATAGACTTTTTCAATAAGCTGAAATTACTAAAATTAAAAGCCATTTTCTCTTTTCTTTCAGAAAATAAGTTAGAGCTTTATTTTATCTTATTGTCAGCAATAGTGTGGAGTATGTTTATGTTTCGTTCTTTATATATTAAAGAGAATGTTGTACATGTTGGATATTCAGTTTTTAGTGACTTCGGACCACACCTGTCAGTAATAAGGTCTTTCTCATATGGATCAAATTTTCCTACTGAGTATCCCCATTTTCCTGATGGAACAATTAGATATCATTTTATGTTTCAATTTTTAGCAGGAAATTTAGAATTCTTAGGTTTAGACCTTTCCTGGGCATTTAACCTGCCAAGCATATTATCCATAGTCTCTTTTCTTATGTTGTTGTATTCCTTCACTATTATATTGTTTGGCAAAAAATCAATTGCCATGTTAGCCTCTGTAATGTTTTTATTTAGAAGCTCATTTGCCTATTTTACTTTTTCAAAAAATTTCAAATCTATTGGCAATCTAATTAAAGCAATAGCAAATAACAAAGATATAAATGGAGAAATAAGAGCAAATATAGGTAATACACTTCATGAAGATTGGGGTCTGTGGTCTCAGAAAGTTTTTGTTAATCAAAGACATCTATGCTTTGCAATGGGTATTATGATGCTAATATTGATTATTCTTATACCGTACTTTAAAAAGACACTAGATTCCATCAAATCTTTTAAAACTGATGATGACAGATTAATAAAAATGAAGAAAAAGAAAAAAATACAACCTAAAAAATCTATAAAAAAGCCTCTAATTTCATTTTTAAAATACATTCAACTTTCTTTAATTGAAATTTTCTTTAAAAAAGATTCCTGGGTTATTTTGAGTTTAAAAACATCAATTATAACTGGCTTAATATTAGGATTAATAAGCTTTTGGAATGGTGCAGTAGTAATAGCTACTCTCTTAATTCTATTTTTTATAGCTATATTTTCCAAACACAAATTAGACTTTTTAATTGTAGCAGCTGTTACTGTTATTCTATCTATATTACAATCAAGATTATTTATAGGTACAGGAAATTCCGCAGTAAATCCAGAAATATATATTGGTTTTTTGACCAGTACTTCCAGTACCAAAAATATAAAACTGATATTAAAGTATTACATTGAATTATTAGGCATTCTTCCATTTTTATTTATTCTGCCAATGTTTAGGTTAAATAAAATCAAAAGTTTTACCAGTTTCCTTATTGTACTCTTAATAACAATAACAAGTTTCCTTACTTTTACTCCGGATATGTCTGTACTATCCAAATCACTTATAATAATTTCATTAGTATTATATATTTATATTCTTTATTTAACACATTTAGATATACCAAATGGCTTTAGATGGCTTACATTATCATTTATATCCCCTATTATTCTGGCAACCACATTAAAATTAACTCCAGATATTACTGTAAATCATAAATATATAATACTTGCAGCCATTCTCCTAAATATTATAGCTGCATACTTTATACATAGTCTATTTAATTCAAAAAAATTTATTAAGGTCTTGTGCGCACTACTTATTCTTTTTATAATTACTTCAACAGGCATTGTTGATTACATAACCCTTTATAATATGGATAAGAATACAGTAAACTATGATAATAATGATGATGTTTTGAAGTGGTGCATTGAGAATACAGACCCTCATGCTATCTTTTTAACATATATGCATGTATCCCATCCTATTCTACTTTCCGGTAGAAAGATTTTTTATGGCTGGCCATATTTTACATCTACAGCAGGATATGACGTAAGAAACAGAGAAATAATTGTAAAAGAGATATACGGTGGAACTGACATAAATAAAGTTAAGGAATTGATTAAAGAAAATAACATAAGCTATGTGTCCATTGAGAATGAAAATAGAACTTCAAATGATTACAAGCTAAATGAAGAATTATTTGCTAATAACTTTCCCATTGCATATCAAAATCCAGCAAGAGGAATTATTATTTATAGAACAAATTAACTTTATACATAAATCCTAAAGGGGGAATTTTAGATGGCGGCAAAATCTAATAAGAAATCAAAAACATCAAGGTTATCTAAAAAAAATACTGTTAAAAATACTACTATTGAAAAAGCCATAAAGAGAGAGACCTTATTTGTTGTGCTTGCATTGGTAGCATTTATAAGAATACTTCTTACATCAATACCTAGCTACGAAATTGATATGGGCGGGTATAAAGCATGGAGTCTCTATCTTGCAAATAAAGGTACAAAAGGACTTTATGAAACATTTCACATTGTATATGCTCCTGCATACTTATATTTATTATGGATTTCAGGAAAAATTGCATCAATATTTCCTTTCGCTCATGAATTTTTTATTAAAATATGGGCAGTAACATCTGATATTTTGGGCGGATATTTTATATATCTTATCGGTAAAAAACACAATAAAGATAAGACAGGGCTTATACTTGGTGTAGTATATTCTCTTAATCCGGGAGTTTTCTTTAATTCATCAATCTGGGGGCAATTTGACTCAATACCAGCTACATTATTACTTGCAGCTCTTTATAATTTTGATTTAAAAAGAAAAACAACTGCAATTATACTTTTTGCAATAGCCATATTAACTAAACCTCAAAGTGGGTTATTGACTCCTATCGTAATAATATTATATTTTAAAGACTTCTATTGGAACAAGCTAGCAGACTGGAAACAAGGTATTATTGCTTCCTTTTCTGGAATTCTGTTATATGTAATTTCAGTTATTCCTTTTTATTACCCTACCCCTTTATTACACTCAAACACATCTACAGGTCTAAAGTTAATTATGTATAAAATAGCAGATTTATTCTACTGGATGATCTATTTATATAAAGAAAGCGTTGTGACTATCCCTATGCAACAGCAAATGCCTTTAATTTGTGGACTATTCTTGGAGGTCAGCCAATTGATGATACTCAGCCTTTTCTAGGGTTAACATATGCTAAATGGGGTATTGTTTTACTGTCTATTATAGTAGTTCTGACATTCAGCCTTCTAATAATTAGGAAGGACAGTATAATTTCCATATACTTTAGCGGATATTTTATGCTTTTTGGTTCATTCATGTTTGCCACAAGAATGCATGAAAGATATCTACTGCCTGCGCTAATTTTCATTACAGTCTGTATACTATGGGATTCCAGACTTTGGATACCTATGATAATCCTAAGCCTTTGTGTTATGACTAATCACTGGTACATGTACTACCTATCATTTAAGAAGGTTTTTTGGTTATCAAATTTTAATGCAACAGCAATGGTAGTAGCTATTGTTACATTAATTATAATGATCTATTCAATATATTATTTAGTAAAATTCACTTTTTACAAAAAAATGATTTCAAAATCAAACTATATTAAACGCACAAATGATTCTACATCAAATTAATATTGATATTTGTTCGTTTAATGAGTTTTATAGGTGTAGATTTCGCGTAAGTTAAATTAAAATGCGGAATCATTTATTCGAAATCTATAAGAAAGGATTGTAAAATATGAAAATTGGAATTATAGGTGGGGGTGCAACAGGTCTGACAGCAGCATATGAACTTTCAAAGCTTGGTCATAATGTAAGTGTTTTTGAAATGGAAAGTGAATATGCCGGCCTTGTCAAATCCATTGATGTTGGAATAGATAAACTGGAAAATTTTTATCATCATATTTTTACTAATGATGTTGAAATTATTGACTTAATTGATGAACTTGGATTAGCTTCAGATTTAATGTGGTTGTCACCTAAAAATGGTATTTACTCAAATAACAAACTTTATCCTTTTACTTCCCCATTGGATTTATTAATGTTTAAAGAATTATCACCAATTGATAGAATAAGGCTTGGTCTATTAGTTTATAAAGCGAAATTCATTAAAAATTGGACAAACTTGGAGAAAACTGAAGCAAAAAGCTGGATAATTAAAAACGCTGGAGAAAATGTTTACGACAAAGTATGGAGACCACTTTTATATTCCAAATTTGATTTTGATTCAGACTCTATTTCTGCAACATGGATATGGAATAAATTAAAATTAAGAGGATCAACCAGAGATAAAAATATCTCCAGAGAACTACTTGGATATATGAAAGGCAGTTTTTCAAAACTTTACGATAAACTCGCGGAAAAAATAATTGAATCAGGCGGAAAAATATACTGTTCGACCATGGTTGAGTCAATAAAACCAAATGAGGATAAAACAATTGATATTATTACAAATAGCTCATCAGATAATTTTGATCGTGTAATAGTAACTGTTTCCCCAAACATTCTAACTCGATTGAAACTACCTTTTGATAGAGCTTACTCAGATAGATTAAATTGTATAAAGTATAAAGCTAATATTTGTATGCTCTTAGAGCTCTCAGAGCAGCTTTCACCTTATTATTGGATCACTGTTGCAGATACACAGCTTCCATTTGCCCTGGTCCTTGAACATACAAATTTAGTTCCAAAAGAAAGCTATAATTCTAATATAGTCTATTTATCGAGATATCTTGATGAAAAGAACCCTTTATTTACAGATACTGATGAGAATATTAAAGATATCTTTATTTGTGGATTAAAAAAGATGTTTCCAAATTGGGATGAGAGCTCTATTAAGAATACGCATATAAGTAGAGCTAAGTATTCTCAGCCGGTTATATCAAAAAACTATTCAAAAACAATTCCTGGGTATGATACACCTATTCAAAATTTATATCTGGCGAGTATGGCACAAATTTATCCTGAAGACAGAGGCCAAAATTATGCTATAAAATTGGGAAAAAAAATATCAAAACTGGTTATAGAGAACAAATAGATTTTTTCAGAAAAATTCTTTTTTAGGAGGTAGTCATTATGAAGCGAAGATTTGATAGAAAAGCAAAAAATTTTTCACATAGAAACACTGGAATTCCAAGTTCAGCAAATTCTATTGATAGTCATTCTGAGAGATTAACTAAAAAAGACATGATTATCATGTGCTCAATGACAGTTATATATCTAATAATTGCTTTAATAAATCTGGGAAGTCGAAATGTACCTGAAACTCCATGGACTCCCCTAACATCCGGTGAAAGCTTTGTAGTTGATTTTGGTAATAAGGTTGATATATCAAGAATCTCATATTTTTGTGCCTTAGGCATTGATAGAGAAGCAAATGGTGAATATCAAATACAGTATTTAGATGAGAAAAATAGTTTTGCCGAGTTAGGAGCGCTAAATAAAGATAATGTATTCGTATGGAAATACCTAGATAAAAATGTGTACACTAATAAGTTAAAATTTATAGTTAATGAACCTGGTGGAACTCTTAATGAAATTGGATTCTTTGAGAAGGATTCAAAAGAACAAATAAAAAATTTTAAAATTATAGATAAGACAAATAACATAGGATCTGTAGAAAACCTATTTGATGAACAGGAGAAGGCAGCATATTTACCTACATATTTAAACGGAACCTACTTTGATGAAATATATCATGCCAGAACTGCCTATGAACATTTAAATTTCATAGAGCCATTTGAAAACACCCATCCACCATTAGGTAAACTCTTTATTTCATTAGGTATTATCATTTTCGGAATGAATCCATTTGGCTGGAGGATTATCGGAACATTATTTGGAGTTGCTATGGTTCCGATAATGTATCTATTTGGAAAAAAGGTTTTTGGAAAAACTTTCTACGCCTTTTGTACAGCATTCTTAATGATGTTTGATTTTATGCATTTTACTCAATCAAGAATTTCAACAATTGATATTTATGGAACATTTTTTATAATTTTAATGTATTATTACATGTTCGACTATTATGTAAATAAGTCATATGAAACTGGTTTTAAAAATTCTCTTAAGCCATTATTTTTAAGCGGTTTATTTTTCGGTATGGGTGCAGCATCCAAGTGGATTGCAATCTATGGTGGTGCCGGACTGGCTTTATTATTTTTCAAATCAAGATATAATGAATACAAAGAATATAAGAAACTATATAAAAATAAACGTACAAGAAAAATCCCCTGGCTTAGTAGCTTTATTTCATTAAATATAAAGGCCACGATGATAGCCTGTGTTTTATTCTTCGTAATCATTCCAGTAATAATTTATTTCCTATCCTATTTACCAATTTTAAATATTCCGGGAAAAACAAATTGGCTGCAAGAAGTAATTGGATACCAAAAACATATGTATAATTACCATAGCACATTAAAAGCATCACATGGTTTCTCTTCCCCTTGGTGGGAGTGGCCAATTATTAAAAAACCTACTTGGTTTTATAGTGGCTCTACACTCTCCGGTAAAGTTTCTACTATTGCTACTATGGGTAATCCTGCTATATGGTGGACAGGAATTATTACAGTATTTACATCCTTGTTTATAGCTATCAGTAAAAAAGATAAAAAAATGTTTGTCATTTTTATAGCTATAACTTTCCAATATGTACCCTGGGTACTTGTCCCACGTATTACATGGATATATCACTTTTTTTCAACCATACCATTTGTTATACTTTCTATAGTTTATATGATAAAATATCTATTAGAAAAATATCCTGGGCTTAAATATGGAGTTTATGCATATCTAGCTGTAGTTGCTATACTATTTATTGTATTCTATCCGGTTATATCAGGATTTGGGGCTTCACAGGAATACATAAATGGTTTGAAGTGGTTTAGAAGTTGGGTATTTTAGCGAATTGAGAATTCAGGTTAAGATTAAGATTGAGGTTAAGATTGAGGTTAAAGGTTTTGGCTATGAGTTAAAGACTCATAGTTAAAGACTAATAGCTAATAGCCGGCATAGGAGGTTTGTATGAGTAGTAAAGTGGTGTGTTCTGTTGTAGTACCGATGTACAATGAAGAAGACGTTGTTTTAGAGTCTTATAAGAGGTTAAAGGATGTAATGGACAGCTTGGGTGAACCTTATGAGATTATTTTTGTAAATGATGGCAGTAGAGATAAAACAGCTCAAATAATTTATGAATTTTGTGAAATGGATAAAAATATTAAATTTATCGATTTTTCCAGGAATTTTGGGCATCAAATAGCTATAACAGCCGGGATGGACTATACCGTTGGTGATTGTATAGTAGTAATTGATGGAGACCTTCAAGATCCTCCTGAAGTCATATTAAAAATGATTAAAAAATGGAGAGAAGGATATGATGTTGTTTATGGTAAAAGAATTGAAAGAAAAGGTGATACTTTTTTTAAAAAATTTACTGCTGCTGTTTTTTATCGTCTGTTAAAAAGTATGACAGACGTGGATATCCCTGTTGATACAGGTGATTTTAGACTAATAGATAGAAAAGTATGTGATGCTTTAAAGCAAGTTAATGAAAGAAACAGATATATTAGAGGTATAATAAGCTGGCTTGGATTCAATCAAACAGCCGTTGAGTTTATAAGGCATGAGCGATTTGCAGGTGTTACAAAATACCCCTTTAAAAAAATGATTAAGTTTGCATTTGATGCTATCACTTCATTCTCATATAAGCCTTTAAAATTAGCATCTTATCTGGGATTTTTTCTATCTCTTATAAGTTTTATTTATTTAATTGTTGTTGTTTTCCAAAAAATATTTGGTTTTGGAAATCCAATCCAAGGATGGGCATCAACTCTTGCGGTAAATTTATTTTTTAATGGTATTGTACTTCTTATTCTTGGAATTATTGGTGAATATATAGGTAGAATTTATGATGAAGCAAAAGGTAGGCCCCTTTACATTGTTAAGGACTTAAAAAACATTGAGAGAGACAAAGTAATAGAAAGATATAAGTAAAGATTGTGAGAGACTAAGATTAAGAAGGGAATGAAGTAAACTTGTTTCATTCCCCTTAAATACTCTCTATTCCAGACTTCATAATTAAATTTCTAATTTTTGAATTATACATAAACGGCGACTTTAGTAATTTAAATCTAATATTTCTTCTCAAACCAGATATATTCATATTATATCTGCATAAAAATCCTTCAATTCCTTTATCAAGGCTTTCAGCCATAATTTTTGCACTTTTAAGTCCATAACTAAATCCTTCAGCAGAACTTGGGCTAATCCAACCTGCCGCTTCTCCTATTAATGCTACATTGTCTTTACCAGTTGATAGCTGTTTAACGTTTTCAGGACGCAAAATCATGGCTCCTTCTCTCTTAATCTGATTACCAAAGTAAAATCCATATTCTCTTAACTTTTTCTTTAAAAGCTCAAATTTATCATTAGCATCACTACCAATTTTTAGAGCAGACCCTAATAGTAAATA
>CAYYEC010000135.1:0-8914 GCA_964470745.1 uncultured Eubacteriales bacterium
ATGATAACTGTAATAAAAGGATTTGAAAATGCTTATGAATACAGACGTGCAAGAGGAATTGACGGAAAGAATGAGATTATTCCCTATCAGACATTTAATGAATGGTCTAAAAATAGGGTTTTCTAATAATAAAAAAATGGAGGTTATTAATAATGGAATGGCTAAAATTACAACTTGAAAATGCATTGAAAGATCGCATAACTGACCATGAAGAATTAAACAAAACCATTGAAGCTATTGTTCAAGGTGCAACAACTGAAATTGAAAAATCGTATGTTTCTAAAAAAGACTTTGACAATGTTTCTCAGGAACTATCAACTACTCAGGGGAAAATGGATGAAATGAAAGAACAACTAAAAAGTATCCCTGAAGGCTTAAGTATCGATGAAATGAAAAATAAGCTGAAAGAAACTGAAACTGCTTTTGATAATTTCAAAAATGAAACAGAAAAACGTGAGAAATTGAGAAATAATTCTTATGCAGTTGAAAAAGCTTTGAGAGCTGCAGGAGCAGCTGAAGATGCATTGGATTTAATCCAGAAAGATATTGATATAGAAAATATCAATATTGATGACAAAGGCAGCATAGTTAATTGGGACACTACCCTATCAGAACTTAAAGGAAAACGTAAGAGTTTATTTGCGGTAACAACTTTGCAAACAGACAAGCCCGGAAGTCAGGAAAGTTCTACAGGTGCAAAGCCTATAGAAGATATGTCAACTGAAGAATATTATAATTCAATTGGCATGAAACCATTTAATCAGTCTCAAAAGTAAGTATAAAAATATTATTATTAGGAGGAAAATTTAAATGTTAACAGCTAAATTAATTGCAAAAAGAGCACTACCAATATTACAAGAAAATCTTGTATTCCCTGCTTTGGTTAATCTTGATTATTCAAACACATTTACGAAGAAAGGTGATACTATTCAAGTTAAAAGACCATCTGTATTTGTAGCTGATGAGTTTGGAACATCTATTAATCTACAGGATATTAATCCTAATCCTGTATTTGTAAAAATGGATAAAATTGCTGATGTATCTGTTGAAGTAACAGCAAAAGAATTAGCACTTGAACTTGAAGATTTTGCAAATGATGTGCTTAACCCAGCATTGGTTGCAATAGCTGAAAAAATTAATGCAGATGGGTTAAATCTTTATAAATATGTTCCTTGTTTTGAAGGTGCTTCTGGCACTACTCCTGACGGACTTGATGACTTAGCAAATGCAAGAAAAGCGTTAAACACAGCAAAGTCGCCAATGATGGATAGGAATGCAGTGTGGGATCCTGATGCTGATGCAAAATTGTCAATTATTGATGCAATAGTAAATGCAGAAAAATCAGGTTCAACTGCTGCATTAAAAGAAGGTGCAATTGGAAGAATTCAAGGACTAAACAACTATATGTCTCAGGCTGTAAAAACTCATACCGCAGGTGATTATACTGCTTTAACTGATATAACAGCAACTGTTGATATTGTAAACAACGCTTTTGATACTGCAAATACAGGATTAGAATATAGTATTGCTACATTGACAAGTGCTGCAGGTACTTCAACTGCAAAAGTTCTTAAAGGAGATATTATGACAATAGCAGGCAATCAATACACTACACTTGAAGATTCTGCTGCTGCTGTTGCTGGTGTAGTTTCTGTAAAATTATTCCCTGCTCTAGCTGCTAATATTACTGATGAAGATGTAACTTTTGCTGATGTTACTGCAAGAGCTCATGTTGCTAATGTTGCATTTAATAAAAATGCATTTGGATTTGTTACCCGTCCTCTTGATCCTGCTCCCGGGACTGAGTCTTCTGTTGAATCATTTGGAGGATTAACAATTAGAGTTGTTATTCAGTATGATATTGATACCAAAAAGACAGTAATGTCTATGGATGTATTATACGGTTGGGCTCCATTATATCCAGAGTTAGCAGTAAGAATTCTTGGATAGTAAAAATATTGCGTAAATAGAGGGGTTTTACCTCTCTATTTTATTTTATTAAAAATTAAAATAGGAGGTCGATTTTTTATGCCAAAGTGTCCAATTTGTAAAATAGAATTTTCAGGAAGAGTTTACCCAATACATGTAAAACATTGCAGATCAATTTCTCTACAGGATAAACAAAAAGAAAATAATGATGAAACAGAAAAATTCGGTAAAATGACAATCGAACAACTAAAGAATTTTTCCAAAGAAAAAGGTTTGGAAATTCCTAAAGAAGTCACAAAAAAAGATGATATTATAAAATACATTTTTGAAAACTTAAAAGTTGGTGATTAAAAATGATAAGTCAGATAATGGATTATTGCAAAAACCACTTTGCCAGATCATATGAATATGGAACATTTAATATTGTTGCAGATGGTATTGAAGGTACATTTTCAGAAAAGTATGTAGCAGGTCAATATGTTTGGATTAAAGACAGTTTTATAAATGATGGTGTATATAAAATTCTTACAGTTGAGTCAAACAAACTTACATTAGATACGGAGCTGCTCCCGGAAAGTACCCAGGAGAATATTTTATTATTTGGCTGCAGTCCTGTTAAAGGTTTTCTTGATCTTGTAACAGATATTCAGGCTTATGTACAAAATGGTGCAAAGGATGGAATTGCAAGTGAACGTATTGATGATTATTCTGTAGCTTACTCTGGTAATGGCAGCTGGACAAATGCATTCAGCAGCAGACTTGCACAATACAGGCGAATGTTTGACGATTATGAAAAGCTTTTAAAAGGCTACAATATAAGGACAAAGAGGTATTACTAATGGCTATACAAGATTTTTATGAAGATATTGACAAGCTTATAAAAAGTGGTGTCTCTGATGGCAGGGGTGGAACAAAATATGTTTTATCCACTGAAAAAACACTTAAAGGTCTTATTAATCAAGCAACTTCAAATGAAATTGATATGGCAGGTAAAAAAGGTATTGAAGCAACTCATAAACTCTATTGTGATATTACTGAAGACCTCAATAATGATGATATGTTGTTCCAGGACGGAGTATATTACAGAATTACTTCAAAGCCGAAAAACACAGTCAAGAGAAATCATCATCTTAAAATATTTCTTAAGGAAATAAGCTTGGATAAGGAGAATTTTTGATGGGATATGAATCCAATGTTGATCAATTTAGAAAAAACTTAAAAGATAAGGAATATAAGTTTTTGGAAGCTGTTGGACAGATAGTAAAATCCGCAGCAAAGCTTCTCTGCCCTGTTGGACTTTTCTATGGTGGTTCTTTAAGGAATGACATAAAGCACAAAGTAATATCAGAAAACAAATCTGTTGCCATTGGAAATGATCTTGATTATGCCTTGTACGTAAATAAAGGTACTGGAATACATGCTGAAGATGGAAATGGTAGAAAAACACCCTGGCAATATTATGACCCAAAAACAGGAGAATACCATTTTACACATGGACAAAAACCGCAGCCATATCTTCAACAAGCTTTGGATCAGCAGCATGTTAATATTAAATCTCTTGCAGAAAAAATAATAGGAGAGGTTAATAATGGTTGATATTATTGATTTAAAAGCAAGTATTTATAGTAAATTAACTACAATAAAAGACACACATGAATCAGGCCGGGTAGATAAAGAAGCAACAATGCCGTATATAATTTATGAGCTTGGAAATAGCGTCGAAGATGATAGTGATAATACTGATGCTGTCAATTTTCCTCTCACAATCACTGTTCTGGATCACAATAAAGAAAAAGATACTGACATAATTGAACAATTGGTTAATGATATCAGTAATTTACTTTCTTATACGACATTTATTGAAAATGATTTTTATTGGCTGGCAATCAGAAATGGAATCAATTCAGGATTGCCAACACAAGATGAATTTACTTTTAGAAGAGAATTAAATTATACATTAAAAACAAATTTGAAGGAGTGAAATATTTATGAATAAAGCATATCCGGGTGTTGGTTCAACTGTCCATGAGTTTTTAGGGCCAGGAGCAGTATATTTTAATTATGGGCTTTCAAGTGAAACAAGAGTAGGACTTACAAAAGGCGGTTCAGAATTTAATGATAATGCTGAATTCAGAGAGCGTGAAGCAGATGGTGATTATGCTCCAGTAAAAGGACATAGACAAATCACTAAGTTTACACCACAGTTAAGTATTAATGCTTTAAGATTGTCAACTTCAAACTTATTAAAGTTTTACGCAGGAATGCAAGCTGACAATACTACTACTGCAGGAAAATCAAAGATTTATAGAACACTTGATTTATCGTCAAGTTACATTGATAATGTTGCATTTGTAGGTAAAAACAAGGAAGATAAAAATATTATTGTTGTAGTTAAAAATGCTCTAGGTGATGGGCCTATAAACATACCTACAACTGATAAAGAAAATGAGATAGTAATAAATCCTCAGTTTACAGGACATATTGATGATACATTTGACCCGGATGACAAAACAACATATCCGTACTACATTGAGAAAGATACTTCACAGGTAACATTTACTGTTGATGATGGTACTGATCCTATTGAAGGAGCTGTAATTATATTTGATGCTCAATATGCTGCAACAGCTGCAGATGGTACTGCAATATTTACAAGTGATAAGAGTACAAGTGCTTTAAGCTATACAATCTCCAAAGATGGATATACAGATATATCTGGAACACTTGTTGTTGATGATGATACTGAAGCTGTTACAGTACATATGACTGCAGTGTAATGGAGGTAAATGATGAAAGTTAAAATTACAACACCAAGTATATTTAAGTTTTTAAAGATAATAAAAAAGACAAATATCAACTTTAAAGAAATTGTAAAAAAGTTTGATAATAAAGATTTAATAGAAAATGCAAAAGAAAATCAAAAAGAACTGGGATTGGAATTATTTACACTGTTGATTGAAAATTCTGAAAAAGCTGAAGAAGATGTATATGAATTCTTTGCAATGATACTTGGTATTACAAATGAAGAATTCTTAGAAATGGACATATTTGAAGATGTTTTACCAATATTGTCAGAATATAAAGGCTGGCAAGGTTTTTTTACCAAATTAGCATCTTTGGAGAAAAACCTGAAGAAATAATTGATTTGTTATTACACAGGTATGGAGGTAATATTCAATATGTTTTGGATTTACCTCCTGAAGATGCTATAAGACTAATAAATAAAGCTATTGAAAAAGAAGCAGAAAACAAAGTTTGGCAAATGTATCTTATCAAAAGTATTTTTGCAGGAAAAGAATATCCTGATTTTAACGAAATAATTAAAAAAGCTCATGAAAAATCACATTTACAGGATATGAACTGGGACAAAGCAGAAAAACTTGCTGATGAAGCTTATGAAGCCTTTAAACGAAAGAAGGTGAAATAATGGAGATATTTAGAGTTTTTGGTTCTATGTTTTTAAAAGGAGCTGATGAGACAGACAAGCAGCTTGATGATATTGATTCTAAAGCGAAAAAGACTGGGAATACATTTACAAAGTTTGGTAAAACAGTTTTATCCGGCGCAACTATTGCCGGTGGAGCTGTCTTAGGTCTTGGAACTGCTATAAGTGGTATGGCTGAAAAAGGAGCTGCTGCAGCTGACAGAGTTGATAAATTAAGTCAAAGAATAGGTCTTAGTAGAGAAGGTTTTCAAACATGGGATTTCGTGCTTTCACAAGCAGGAGTTTCGATTGATTCAATGCAAATGGGAATGAAAACTTTATCTGGAAATATGAATGATGCAATAAATGGAGCTGGGAAAGGTGCTGATCTTTTTAAAGAATTAGGATTAGAAATTACTGATTCTATGAGTCAAGAAGAAGCTTTTAATAAGACAATTACAGCATTACAAAATATGGATGATGGAATTAGAAAAGCTAGTTTAGCACAAGATTTGTTTGGAAGAAATGGTCAAGAATTGCTTCCTCTGATAAATTCTACAGCTGAAAGTACTGAAGAATTGAAACAGAAAGCTAAAGATTTGGGACTTATAATGTCAAATGATACTGTTGATGCAGGAGTGAAATTGACAGATACGATGGATCAGCTTAAAAGAACATTAAGCGCTGGACTGCTTCCTGTTTTAGGTGGAATAATGCCAATGGTACAAAGCATAGGTCAATTAATAATTGACAATGCCCCAGCTATTATGTCAGTTATTGGCCCATTATTTAGTATGATAATGCCCTTATTCACAAGCCTTGTTAATTCATTGTTGCCAATGCTTATAAATGGATTTGGAATATTTACAACTGAAGTTTTACCTGTTTTGATAAAAATACTTACTCAAATGGTACAGATAACATTACCTGTGCTGCAGAAGCAATTTGAAGTATTCACAAGTTCAATATTACCTGTTTTAAATTCATTATTTCAAACTTTTGTGACTCAGATACTGCCAGAACTAATTAATCTTTGGATGACTATAAGCACCGATCTGCTCCCAGTATTACTTGATTTATTTCAGGTACTTGTTAAAGAATTACTGCCACCTATACTTGAATTATTTGGTGAAATAGTAAAAGAAATATTCCCATTACTGATTGATGTATTAAAATTAGTCGTTGGAGCTTTAGAACCATTATTAAAAAACCTTTCAGAACTTTTAAAAATTATACTTCCACCACTAATTGAAATATTTAAATTTCTTGTCCAGATTCTAATAAATGATGTCAAAAATGCCATAGAAGGATTAACTCCAGTACTTGAAAACGTTATGAATATCTTAAATAATCTCATATTATTTGTCAAAAACGTTTTTACTGGCAACTGGAAAGCTGCATGGGAAAATGTTGTTGAAATATTTAAAAATGTATTTCAAGGCATAGTTAATGCTGCTAAAATACCTTTAAACATGCTTATAGATAGGCTTAATTTATTCCTTAAGAGACTAAGAAATATAAAAATTCCTGATTGGGTTCCCGGAATTGGTGGAGCTGGATTTGATATACCAAACATTCCAAAACTGGCTAACGGTGGCAAAATAATATCTTCAGGTCAGGCTATTATAGCTGAAGCACATAGACCTGAAATGATAAGTTTACCTGAAGGTGCTCAAGTGACTCCCCTATCTGAAGAAGACAAACAAAAAGCAATTGGCGGTAAAAAAGTAGAAGTTATAATTCAAAATATGTATGTTCAAGATGGAACGGATTTTGGTGAAAAGGCTTCAAGAATTTTATATGATTATGGTGATAGGAGCGTATTTGATAATGGATAGAGGATTTAAATATAAGTCTAATGGTTCAAGTGAATTCATAGATTCAAGCACATTCTATCTTACTGTAAAAACTATAAAATCAGCTTTATTGGCAGCCAAGAACACTGAATCAGAAAATGTTTTAAATAGTGACTTTAGCTATGTTTTTACTGATAAGCATAAAGAAAATACGATAGTTTTATCCTGCGAACTGGAATCAAGTCTTAATTATTCCCTGCGACGATATATAGCAAGAAATGTTGCAGCATGGCTTGACCAATCAGGTGAATTAGTTCTTAATTATGAACCTGATAAATTCTATGAAGCAAGACTTGATCAGGAAATTGGACTTGAAATAAATTCAACATATGATAAGTTTCAAATAACATTTATAGTCCAGCCTGTAGCCAGAAGCACATACCAGTTTGACAACCTTACTTGGGAAGAAGCTACAATTCCATGGGAATTTGCAAACTTCCCATGGGAAGGATATCCCACTTCATTTGATATCACAGGAGTTGGAACAATAACAGTAACAAATGTCGGAAAGTATGAAGAACTGCCATTAATAAAATTATCTGGTACGGCTGCCAGTATTACTTTGGCTGATGATGAAGGAAATTCATTTACTTATTCAAACTTGTCTTCTGGCACTAATATTTATATTGATTGCAGAAATAAGCTTGTTTATAGTATTTCTGGAAGTACTAAAGTAAATCAAAGAAGCAATCTTTCCGGGAACTATTTAAAACTTTTACCAGGTGAAAATACAATTGATATCTCAGGAACTATTACAAGTGTAAATATTTACTTTGACTACAGAAATGCTTACTTGTAAAGGGTGATAAAATGGCAGAATATAAAGACTTACAAATAATTGATTCTTCAGGTAATGTAAAAGCAGACCTAAATTGTGTAACTAAAGCTCTAATTACAAGGAAAATAAATTCTGAATATGTGCTTGAGTTTGAAGCTTTAAAGAAAGAATTAAAGACTGAATATATTAATAATGATAATAGCATATTGGTTGATGAACAGACATTTGATATAAAATATTATAAACAGTTTCATAAGAAGAACAAAAAAATTTATTACTCAGTTGAAGCAAGACATGTATTTTATAGACTTATAAAAGAAGAATGGGATAATTACACTTATTCCGGCACTCCACAACAAATACTCACAGATTTACTTTCTGGAACTGAATTCACTGTCGGACAGGTAGACTTTACTGATCCAATAGTATTTAACTATGCCGAACCTTCAACAACTGCTCAATTAATATTCTTACTTGCTGCAAGCTTAAATGGTGAGGTTGAGTATACAAATAAAGGGTTTGAGATTAATTTATTAAATACAATTGGACAGAATAATAACTATGAAATAAGGCTTGGAAAAAATCTAAAAGGAATTGAAATTATACATGACAAGAGACAAGAGCCGGAAGTAATAAGTTATTTAGTTGATATTTTGGAGCTGAAGAATTCTGAAGAATATATTAATAAAGGGTTACAGGATTTAGAAATAATCGAAATTGGAGATACTGTTCAAGTAATTAACGAAGAAATTGATACTAATATTGAGAATAGAATTGTCACTTTGAAATATGATCCACGTTATCGAAAAAATACTTCAGTTGAAATTGCTAATTCAATTAAGCTGTTTACTGATAGAGTTACAAATATAGCACAGACAAGTATTAATAAAAATAAGCGGTATTTTGGTGTCCAGGTCAACTCAGATG
>CAYYEC010000136.1:0-8907 GCA_964470745.1 uncultured Eubacteriales bacterium
AATATTGCAAAATAATATTCCTCTGCTTATATGTTGCTTACTTCTTCCATGTAATGTTTTTAATGCAACATATATATTTAAGTTATTATATAGTTACCATGCTTTGTTAAATATTAAACAAACATTTATTAAACTTTTAAATAAACACAAAGCATTTATTGATTATATGCTTTACAAACTGATATAATATAATTCATAAATTTAATTTAAGGAGAATTTTTATGAATGCAGAAATACTGGCAGTCGGAACAGAACTGCTTATGGGACAAATAGCAAATACAAATGCTCAATACATATCTAGTAGGTTGGCTGATTTAGGTATAAATGTATATTATCATAGCGTAGTGGGAGATAATCCAAATAGATTGAAACAATCCTTAAATCTATCACTTGAAAGATCTGATTTTGTAATTATGACAGGGGGATTAGGACCAACTAAGGATGATTTAACTAAAGAAACAGTAGCCAATGTTGTGAATAGAGAATTAGTTATTCATAATGAAAGCTTAAAGAGTATTGAAGATTTCTTTGCAAAAATAAATAGATCTATGGCTGAAAATAATAAAAAACAGGCATATTTCCCAGTAGATAGCATTATTATGAAAAATGATAAGGGAACTGCTCCGGGATGTATTATTGAAAAAAATAATAAAGTTATATTCATGCTTCCAGGACCTCCATTTGAAATGAAAAATATGTTTGAGCAGTCTGTAGTTCCATATTTACAAAGTAAATCAAATGAAAAAATAATGTCAAAGCATTTAAGAATTTTTGGTATAGGGGAGTCTTCTCTGGAAGAAAAATTAATTGACTTAATAGATGGTCAAAATAATCCAACTATTGCTCCATATGCGAAGATGGGAGAGGTATCTCTTAGAGTTTCAGCAAAGTGTTATAGTGCAGAAAAGGCAGAAAGTCTTATTGAACCAGTGGTTACAGAAATAAAGAATAGAATTGGAGACTTTTTGTACTCTACAGAAAATGAAAATTTAGATGAAGTGGCTGCAAAATTATTAATGAACTCAAATACATCAATTTCAATTGCTGAGTCCTGCACAGGAGGACTTATTGCTGCAAAACTAACTTCTATTTCAGGTATATCAAAGGTATTTGATAGAAGTATCGTTACCTATAGCAATGAAGCAAAAATGCAAAGCTTGGGTGTAAAAAGTGAAACATTAAAAAAATATGGAGCTGTAAGTGAAGAAACTGCAAAAGAGATGGCTGTAGGAATAAAAAATCTTTCAAAATCAAATATGGGTCTATCAGTTACTGGTATAGCGGGCCCTGATGGAGGAACTGATGAAAAACCTGTAGGTCTTGTCTATGTTGCATTAGCAACCGAAAATGAAGTAAAATGTACAGAATTAAAGCTTCATGGAGACAGAGATAGAATAAGAAACATGACATGCTTAAATGCATTTGATATGGTGAGAAGAAAACTTATGAATTGAGAATTAAAAGAAGTTTGCTGTTCTAAGATTAAGGTTAAGGTTGAGATTGAGAATGTATAAGTATAGTATAAAGAGGGAGCAGGGCGGACAATTCTCAATTCTCCATTCCCGGAAATTGGAGGATATAATTTGGGAAACACACAGAATAGAAGGCTCACGGGAGCTGCAATGATTGTTATGTCTTCAGTAATAGTTAGTAGACTAACTGGGTTTTTTAGAGAGATGCTTATTCCTAATAAGCTTGGGTTTAAGGAAGTGGGAAATGCCTATACAATCGCATTTCTTGTTCCTGATTTGATGTATAGCTTACTGGTAGGTGGAGCTATAGCTGCTGCTTTAATTCCTATTCTATCCGGGTATATTGCTAAAGATAAAGAAGAAGATGGATGGAAAGCTGTTAGTACATTTATTAATTTATCTACAATTGTAATGGTTTTTGCTTGTATATTTGGAATGATTTATACCCCACAGCTTGTAAAAATTGTTGCTGCAGGTTTTGGGCACGATAGAATTTTAGAATTTGAATTAACTGTGAAGCTTACAAGAATTCTATTCCCATCAGTAGCTTTTTTGATGCTTGCAGGTCAATGTAATGGGATATTAAATTCTTATCACAGGTTTGCTGCTGCAGCTTATGGGCCATCAATTTATAATATTGGGAGCGCATTAAGTATTTTGTTTTTAAGCAACTGGGGAGTGAGCTATGTTGCATACGGGGTTTTAGCAAGCTCAATGATTTACTTTTTATTTCAACTGGCATTTGCAATTAAGAATTTGAAATATTACAAATTTGAGCTATTTTTAAGGCATCCTGCTTTTAAACAATTAATTAGTTTGGCAATACCTTCGTTAATAGCATCGTCAATTATACAAATCAATGTTATAGTGTCGCAAAGTTTTACTACTTATCTTGATGTTGGTAGCTCTGCCATGTTTAGAGCGGCAGATAGAATATGGCAAATGCCCTTAGGGATTTTTGCTCAAGGTATAGGTATTGCAATGCTTCCATCTTTAGCTGGTAAATTTGCTAATGGGCAAATAGATGAATACAAAAGTATGCTTTCAAGAGGGCTTAAAACAGTATTATTGCTTTCTATTCCGTCAGCAATAGGTATTGTGGTATTAAGCCAGCCAATAATAAGAACAGTAATCAAGTTTAGTAATAAAGTTGACGAAAACTCAGTTAAAATAGTAAGCGGAGTTTTAATGTTTTTTTCTATTGCGTTAATAGCACAATCAATTGTAGCTATAATGAATAGAGCATTTTATGCTTTTAATGATACGAGGACGCCATTGTTTATTGGCACAATTACTCTGGTCGCAAACTATATTTTTAATAAGATTTTCCTGGAGAATACAAACCTTTCTGTATCAGGAATGGCCTTATCTTATTCAATTGCAGCTTTAATAAATGCCACATTGCTTTTATCTTTTATGAACAAGAAAGCGGATGGTATGTATTTAGGTAAGCTACTTGTGTTTATGATGAAGACCATTTGTGCTGCACTGGTCATGGGTATATTTCTATATTTCTTTGATAAATACCTAGTAGTTGATCTTGTTTCGAAGATAAAACAAATTGCTTATTTGTCAATAGAGGTATTTTTGGGTGGGGTTATTTATTTTGTTTTAGTAACATTTTTAAAAATTGAAGAAGCTTTATATATCAATAAAACTATTATGGAGAAAGTTAATAAAATACTCAGAAAATTTAAATAAATAAAAAATAAATATATGTATTGACTGTTAATAATAAATAGTATATAATTACAAGAACAGATGTTCGGATATTGTATAAACAAGGAGGGTAAGCCGATTGGCGACTAATATGATAGAGAAGAAAAAAGCATTGGAAATGGCATTTGGCCAGATAGAAAAACAGTTTGGTAAAGGGGCAATTATGAAGTTAGGGGAAGTTTCACATTTGAATATTGAAACTATTTCTACAGGTGCACTTGGATTGGATATAGCTCTTGGGGTAGGTGGTGTTCCCAGAGGTAGAATTATAGAAATATATGGACCTGAATCTTCTGGTAAAACTACAGTTGCTCTGCATGTAATAGCAGAAGCACAAAAAGCAGGAGGCGAAGCTGCCTTTATTGATGCTGAACATGCTCTGGATCCTGTTTATGCTAAAAAGCTTGGAGTTGATATTGATAATTTAATAGTCTCTCAGCCTGATACAGGAGAGCAAGCCTTAGAAATTGCAGAAGCGCTTGTAAGGAGTGGTGCTATAGATATAATAGTAATTGATTCAGTTGCTGCTTTAGTACCAAAAGCAGAAATTGATGGAGAGATGGGAGATGCCCATGTAGGTCTTCAGGCAAGGCTAATGTCCCAGGCACTTAGAAAGCTTTCTGGTGTTATTAGCAAATCTAAGACCACAGCAATTTTTATTAATCAGTTAAGAGAAAAAGTTGGAGTTATGTTTGGTAATCCAGAAACAACACCTGGAGGTAGGGCTTTAAAATTCTATGCTTCAGTAAGACTTGATGTAAGAAGAATTGAGACCTTAAAAAGAAGTGGAGAAGCTATAGGAAACAGAACAAAAGTTAAAATTGTAAAGAACAAGGTAGCTCCGCCATTTAAAGAAGCAGAATTTGATATTATTTATGGTGAAGGAATTTCGAAAGAAGGAAATATCCTTGATGTAGGTGTAAGCCTTGACATTGTAAAGAAGAGTGGAGCATGGTTCTCATATAATGGCCAAAAAATAGGGCAGGGAAGAGATAATGTAAAACAATTTCTTAAGGAGAATCCGGAAATTTCCAAGGAAATTGAAGCGAAAATTAGAGAAAGTTATGATAAAGCTTTTGTAAATAGTGTTGAAGCTCATGTAGTAGATGATGAAGAAGAAATATTAGATGATTAATATCTTATAAAATATGTCTCAGGAAGCTTAACGCTTCTTGAGACATATTTTAATTTTTTTATTTAAGAGTTTCAGGCGCTTTCGAGTGGGTATAGGGTCTATTTGTTTCGTATTCTTCATATGCTTGTAGCTATCCGCTGCCATATGTTATAATAAAACAAAATAATTAAAAAGGTGAATAATGTGAATATTACATCTATAGAAAAAAACAAAAAAAGTAAAGATTTTATGAGCGTTTACATTGACGGCCAATATGCATTTTCAATTCGTGAAGATGATTATTTAAGCATGCATCTATATGAAAAAGAGACTATAACAGAGGAAGAAGTTAATTATATAAAAAACATAGTAAATTATAATGCTGCGAAATCAAAAGCGGTAAAATTTCTGTCTTTAAAATTAAGGACTTCAAATGAATTGAAAGAAAAATTGGAAATTGAAGGTTATAATAGTGAAACTATTGAGAACGTAATCGGAGAATTGAAGTCTATGGGGTATATTAACGATAAAATTTATTCACAAAAATACATATTTGATAGATTAAAGCTAAAACCTAAATCCAAGAAGCTAATGAAATATGAGTTAATAAATAAGGGAATTAGTGAAGAAGATATAGATGAAGTATTAAAAGATTTTGAAATAGATGAGATACTTATTGCCCAAAGGTTAGTAAAAAAGAAATTTGGTAAATATAATTTAAAAGACGAGGCAGTTATTAAAAAAGTATACAATTTTTTGCATCATAGGGGCTTTAATTATGAGATTATTAAGCAGGTGATGGGCAATAGAGGATAATTGAAAATTGTTTTAAGTTTCTGCTATAATTTTCCCCATTTCAGTAATGTCATAACCGCCTAAGCCCGAAATTTCCATTTTGAATTCTTTTGAACGTAAGATATTCGCTATTGCATTAAATTGAGGTTTATTATAGTCATCCTTTTTAATTACAAGTTCATATCTTTCCTTTTGTAAAGGTATAAAGTCAATACCTTGAACCTGAAGACAAGTTTTTTCGTTTCCTAAAGCAATATCAGCGCCTCCACGAGCAACTGTGCTAGCTACAGCAAGATGAGATGTACATTCTCTAGTATAGCCTTTAATATTTGAACCACTGATATCAAGTAATCGTAGATGTTCATCCAGAAGAACTCTGGTTCCAGATCCTTTCTCTCTGTTTATAATAATAATATCGGAACGCTTTAAATCTTCCCAACCTCTAATTTTCTTTGGGTTTCCTTTTGCTACATAAAATCCCTGCATTC
The DNA here is from genome assembly GCA_964470745.1 of uncultured Eubacteriales bacterium. Classification (GTDB taxonomy): domain Bacteria; phylum Bacillota; class Clostridia; order DSM-8532; family CAYYEC01; genus CAYYEC01. Next base: position 5,589 of record CAYYEC010000136.1, read on the forward strand.
TGCAAGCAATATGAATTATATATGCTGGTATACCAGGTAGCATTCTTCTTACAAAGGGAATATTATATATATTACTATCACTATCCCAAAGATGAGTAGTGGCAATGTGTGCATCACCTTGATAAAGAGAGTATAAACCATTATAGCTTCCTATATATGAGCGCAAAGCTCTAACTCCATTTGGATGTTGTTCCAGATAACGGGACAATATATCTAGTACTACGTCTTGACCGCATATTACAAAACCCTTGTCAGTGGGAAAATCATTATAAGATAAAGGATTTGATTTAGCTGAATTTGTGTTTGGTGCTTCAACATTGTTTAGTTTTTTAGACTTATTTATATAGTCTTCAACGTCCTGTAAATCAACTCGAACCTTGTTTCCTACTCTATATGAGTTTAATTCTCCTCGCTTTATCAATTCGTAAACAGTGTTTTTTGCAATTTTTAGTATATCAGCTACTTCTTGGGGAGTTAAAGCAATTCTATCAACCATGACATTACCTCTCTATTTATTTTTATTCTATATCATTAATAATTATATACTTATATATTGATATGTGCAAGATGAGAATGTTAAACCTGCATTTATTTATACGATAAATAATGTATGCTTGTACTATTAAGTAGTAAATACAATAAAAATGGAGATTTTCTTTTGGAATATTACCTATTAAATGCAATTTATTATTTTCAAATGAAATTTTGTTTATTAAATTATTCAAAATTATTCAAAAATATGTTGACTAAATGAAAAATCAAGAATATAATAAAACATAACAAAACGTAACAAAACGTTATATATGTGCTCAGCACTTCATGCCGTGTATTATCTTGTTAAGCCGTGACGCTAGTAAGATTGCATGTTCGAAAGAAGAGTCTCTTTATTTTTTTAATATAAAAGATTTCATAGTCAAGTTTGTAAACAACTATATTTAATAATTTTATAAAATATGGAGGGAATATAATGAAAAATTTCAAAGTGAGATTTTTATATTGTTTGTTATTGCTAGTGTTAATAGTAAATGTAGGATGTTCTAATCAAAAAATTACAAGCCAAGTAAGCAATATACAGGAAAATCAGACTGAAGGCAAGAAAACAGACAAAGAAGAAATAGAAAAGAAATCATTAACAATTTCAGCAGCGGCAAGCTTGAAAAATGCAATGGAAGATATAAAAGAAGCTTATAATATGGAAAAGCCTGAAGTTGAACTAATAATTAATTTTGGGTCATCTGGATCTTTACAACAGCAAATTGAGCAGGGGGCGCCTGTAGATGTGTTTATGTCAGCAGCCACAAAACAAGTAAACACATTAAAGGAAAAAGAATTGCTAGTTAATGAAACAATTACAAATATCTTAGAAAACAAAGTAGTTTTGATAGAAAATATAAATTCACCATTAATAAGTGATTTCAATGACCTTCAAAAGGATGTAGTAAAAAAGATTGCACTAGGTGAGCCTAAAAGTGTACCGGCGGGGCAATATGCCGAAGAGGTATTGAACTATCTGGGGATTTCAGAAAGCATTAAGTCAAAAGTGGTTTATGCAAAGGATGTGCGTGAGGTTTTGACATGGGTTGAGACAGGAAATGTAGATGCAGGAATGGTTTATAAAACAGATGCGAAAATATCTCAAAAAGTTAAAATAATTAAAGAGGCACCGACAGGTTCACATAAAGATATTATCTATCCTGCGGCAGTAGTCAAAGCAAGCAGTGAAATAGAAGAAGCTAAAGAATTTATTAATTTTCTAATTAGTGATACTGCTAAACCTATTTTTGAAAAGTATGGATTTAGTGTATCAAATTAGAATAAAATGTTACACTGGTTTTCATGTAACATTAGAATATGCATGATTCCAGAAAGTTTCAAAATTTAAATCTTTTCTTGCGGGTCATTATAATCCTTCTCTTTTATATAGTGCTAGGTAGTATGACTTCGAAGAGTGAAACTTTCTTCCGGGATACATATTCTAATCCTCAATTTTAGCTAAGAAGAACGAATTAAAGTATTGAGTTTAAGGAGGGAGTAACTTGGAATTAGATTTTACGCCAATGTGGATATCGCTTAGAACAGCAATTACAGCTACATTCATAACATTCTTTTTCGGAATATTAGCTGCAAAATGCATGGTTACATACAATGGAAAGTTGAAAGGGCTGATTGACGGTATATTAAATTTACCATTAGTTATTCCTCCTACTGTAGTCGGATTTTTCTTGCTTTTAATATTCGGTAGAAATGGCCCGATAGGAAAAATACTTTATAATTTGGGAACAACAATAATATTTTCCTGGTATGCAACGGTTATTGCAGCTACAGTTATAGCTTTTCCTTTAATGTATAAAACTGCGAGAGGTGCTTTTGAGCAAATAGATGTAAATGTATTAAATGCAGCGAGAACTCTTGGCATTTCTGAGTGGAGAATCTTTTGGAGAATAATGCTGCCAATGGCCTGGCCTGGTATAGCTGCAGGAACAATACTTGCCTTTGCACGTTCTCTGGGGGAATTTGGAGCAACACTAATGATAGCCGGAAATATACCTAAAATAACTCAGACAATACCCGTGGCTATATTTTTTGCTGCTGAGGGTGGAGATATGGATATAGCATTAATTTGGGTTTTATTGATTGTAGCTATTTCACTTACGGTTATATTTTTAATGAATTACTGGACTGATTATCAAAGAAAATTCATTCCAGGTGTAAAAAAATAAATGGATGCTTTGTATATTAAACGCACAAATGATTCTACATTAAATAGATAATGATATTTGTGTGTTTAATGAGTTTTGTAGGTACAGATTTCGCGTAAGTTAAATTAAAATGTAGAATCATTTACGCGAAATCTATAATATTATTTGGTGGCATAAAATATTATTTCAAATCAAGGATTCTGGGGGAAAAGTATGGAATTAATTGTAGACATTAAAAAAAAATTATCTGGCTTTACGTTGAAGGTTTCTTTTAGGATTTCTGGGAACGTTTTGGGATTACTTGGGGCATCTGGTTCCGGTAAAAGTATGACATTAAAATGTATTGCAGGATTGGATACTCCAACAAGCGGTAAGATTATATTAAATGGTCATGCTCTTTTTGATTCAGATAAAGGCATTAATTTGCCACCACAGAAACGAAAAGTTGGATTTCTGTTTCAGAATTATGCACTTTTTCCTAACATGACAGTCGAAGAAAACATAGGGTTTGCATTAAAAAAAAGATTGTCAAGGATAGACCGTGAAAATATAGTAAAAGAGAAAATTAGGATGATGCAGCTGGAAGGATTGGAAAAAAGATATCCATACCAGCTTTCAGG
>CAYYEC010000137.1:0-8810 GCA_964470745.1 uncultured Eubacteriales bacterium
ATATAAAGGTGGGAATACATAAATGAATGTTGAATATATTAATCCTTTTATTGAGGCAAGTCAGAATGTCTTGCAGCAGATAGCAGGGTTAACTGCGAAACTAGGCAAGGTATTTATAAAAACTTCACCATATAAAAGTGATACAGTAGCTATTATAGTAGGTTTAACAGGTCAGATGAGAGGACAAGTTATATTTACAATGAATAAGAGTGTAGCAATGTACATTGCATCTAGTATGATGGGGGGGATGCCTGTTAATGAATTGGATGAAATTTCAAAAAGTGCTATATCCGAGCTTACAAATATGATTCTAGGAAATGCTGCAACTATTTTATATAATAAGGGGATAGGTATTGAAATAACCCCACCATCTTTATTAATGGGAGACAATATGCAAATAACTCCTAATAAAATGAAAACGGTATGTGTTCCTCTAATTTTAATAGATGATAAAGCCCTTGAAATCGATATATCAGTTGAAGATAATTAAATTAGATAAAGAAAAGATGGTAGCTACCATCTTTTTTTTATCTAATTTTGTAAATTTTTTTGCATAAATGCTGTATTTATGTATTTTTAATTATGATATAATAAATTACTGTATATTATTAAAAATATTTAGGAGGAGTTTATATGTTTACAGTAACCTTGGGGCAAATAATTGAAGAATTTTCTCTTGAAGAGTTAACTAATATAGAGATAACGGATGAACAGCTTGTAACAACATCAGATGTTAATAGACCGGGTCTTCAGCTAGCTGGATATTTTGAATATTTTGGTCCAGACAGAATACAAATAATAGGTAAAGTTGAAACTACATATTTAGAATCATTATCATCAGAACAAAGATATATAAGATTAGATAACTTTTTTGGACATGGGTTTCCATGCGCTATAGTATGTAGGGGATTAGAGGTTTTCGATGAATTAATTGAGATAGCTAATAAATATAAAATACCTGTTCTTAGAACTCAGGATGTAACTTCAAGATTTACAAGTAGTTTAATTAGCTATTTAAATGTTGAACTTGCTCCAAGGATAACAAAACATGGGGTTTTGATTGAAGTATATGGTGAAGGAATTTTGATTTTGGGTGAAAGTGGTGTTGGTAAAAGTGAGACGGCCCTTGAACTTGTAAAACGCGGACACAGACTTGTAGCTGATGATGTAGTTGAAATTAGAAAAGTTTCTAATAGAACTTTAGTTGGAACTGCGCCAGATATAATAAGACACTTTATAGAAATTAGAGGGATTGGAATTTTAGATGTAAAAAACTTATATGGAGTTGGCTCTATAAAGATGACTGAAAATATCAATTTAGTTATAAACCTAGAGCTTTGGGATGAGAAAAAGGAATATGATAGACTAGGAATACTTGATGAGTATACTGAAATATTAGGTATTAACATACCATCTTTACAAATGCCAGTTAGACCGGGGAGAAATTTGGCTATAATTGTTGAAGTAGCTGCAAAAAATAACAGACAAAAGAAAATGGGATATAATGCTGCTAAAGTTTTAAATGATAGAGTTTTAGGAGAAATTAATAAAAATTCATCAGATAATTAAGAAGAATATAAGATTAAAGATAGTTTTTGAGATATTTTATTATGATTCTAATATATAATAATAAGGTACAATAATATTATGTATTGAATATAATGTTTTTATAAAAATGTATTATACCTACAGATTAGGAAATGTAATGTCAAGGAGAGGAATTAATTGAACAAGGAAAGACTGGGAAGTTTACTAGGTGGTATTGTGGGTACTGAAAATGTAAATATGGATGAAGAAATGAGAAAACACACTTCATTTAAGGTTGGAGGCCCTGCAGACTTTTTGGTTCTTCCAAATAATACTGAACAATTGAGTAAAGTAATAGGACTATGTAAAACAGAAAATGTTAATTATATTGTAATTGGTAATGGCAGTAATTTAATTGTGAAAGATAAGGGGATTAGAGGCGTTGTTATTAAATTATTTGATAATTTTAATGGATATGAGGTTAAGGATACAAGAATCATAGCTGAAGCGGGACTGCTCATGTCTACAATAGCAAATATTGCGCTTAAGAATGAACTAACTGGATTAGAGTTTGCTTCGGGTATTCCTGGAACAATAGGTGGAGCAATTGCTATGAATGCAGGTGCATATGGTTCTGAGATTAAGGATGTAGTAGATAAAACTGTATTTTTAAATGTAAATAACGAATTAATGGAATTAGCTAATTTACAGCATATGTTTGGATATAGAACCAGTATTATTCAAAAAGAAAAAGGAATTGTTATAAAGTCTGAGTTTAAATTAAAAAAATCCAATAAAGCAGATATAAAAAGCTTAATGGATGACTTAAATAAAAGAAGAAGAGAAAAACAGCCATTACATTTGCCTAGTGCAGGAAGCGTTTTTAAAAGGCCAGAAGGATATTTTGCCGGGAAGTTAATTCAGGATTGTGGATTAAAAGGATATTGTATTGGAGGAGCAGAAGTATCTGAGTTACATAGTGGTTTTATAGTAAATAGCAAAAATGCAAGTGCTAAAGATATAATAGATTTAATAAATTATATACAAATGAAAGTTAAGGATAAATTTGGTGTAGATTTACTGACAGAAGTCAAAATAATTGGAGAAGACTAAGGCGCTATAAAATATTTACTTAGTCTTTTAAATATTTTACAAGCTCTAGTAGTTTGTAAAATTCCATTTTCATATTTTTATTCAAAGCGTTACAGAGCTACTTTAGTAATTTGTGGTCTGTATACCCTGAACAATTTGCATTACATGCCACTAGCTAAAACTACAACCAAGAACAAGTGGAGGTACAAATGAGATTTTTAATTATAACAGGTATTTCTGGAGCCGGAAAAAGTCAGGTAGTAAAGTATTTTGAGGATGTAGGATTTTTTTGTGTAGATAATCTTCCGCCTGCTTTGATATCAAAATTTGCAGATATTTGTATTCAAAGTGGGGGAAAGATGGATAAAATAGCGCTTGTAGTTGATATAAGGGGAGGGGAATTATTTAAAGATTTATTTCCTGCTCTTACATCACTTATTGGTACAGGTATTTCATATGAAATTTTATTTTTAGATGCTTCTGATAATGTTTTAATTAAAAGGTTTAAAGAAAGTAGAAGAATGCACCCATTGTCTCAAGAGGGCAGGCTTATTGATGGAATAAAAGAAGAAAGAAAAATATTACAAGAGATTAAAAATAAAGCTAATTATATAATTGATACTTCAAATCTGACTCCCAGGCAATTAAAACAGGAAATTGTCAATATATTTGTTGAAGGTAAAACTTTTGATGGAATGATAATAAGTATCATATCATTTGGCTTTAAATATGGGATACCGATTGACTGTGATTTGGTTTTTGATGTGAGGTTTATCCCAAACCCATATTATATAGAATCAATGAGAAAATTAACCGGAAAAAATGAAATTGTAAGAGACTTTGTTTTAAATAGTCCTGAAACAGGGATGTTTTTGACAAAATTAAATGATATGTTAGATTTTCTTATCCCCTCGTATATTAAAGAAGGAAAGACCCAGCTTGTAATAGGAATAGGATGTACAGGAGGGAAACATAGATCAGTAGCTATAGCAAATAGATTATACGAGATTTTGGAAGATAAGAAACATAGAGCAATTATTGACCATAGAGATATTGAAAAAGACAACAAGGGGGAAAAGAAATGAATCTCTTAAATTCGCCAAAAGTTGTGGCGATTGGTGGAGGTACTGGAATTTCTACGATGCTTAGAGGTCTTAAAGTTTTTACTTCAAATTTAACAGCTATAATTACCGTGGCAGATGATGGAGGAGGTTCAGGTGTTTTAAGAGAACACTTGGGAATGTTACCTCCGGGAGATATCAGGAACTGTATATTGGCGTTAGCTGAAACAGAGCCTATTATGGAAAAGCTGCTCCAATATAGATTTAAGGATGGAATGTTAAAAGGACAAAGTTTTGGAAATTTGTTTTTAGCAGCGATGAATGGTATTTCAAATAATTTTGAGGAAGCTATACAATCTATGAGTGATGTTCTTGCAGTTACAGGAAGAGTTTTGCCAGTTACTCATGAAAATATAAATCTCTGTGCCGAGTTGGTAGATGGCTTTAAGATTATGGGTGAATCCAAAATTGGTTCACATAATGAAACTCATCCTGGCAGGATTAAAAAGGTATATTTGGATAAGAAGCAAGTCAAGCCTTTAGAGAAAGTTCTAAAGGCTGTTCGTGAGGCGGATATTATAGTTTTAGGACCAGGTAGTTTATATACCAGTATAATTCCAAATTTATTAGTAGATGATATAGCAGAAAGTATAAAAAAATCAAAAGCTATAAAAGCTTATGTTTGTAACATTATGACTCAGCCAGGGGAAACAGATGGATATTCTGTTTTTGATCATATAAGTGCTTTACAAGAGCATTCTTTAAAAAAAATTGTTGATTTCTGCATAGTAAATACTCAGGAAGTTCCAAATGATTTAATAGCTAAATATAAAAATGATGGGTCAGAAATTGTAAAATTTGATTTTAGCTTAGTTAATAAGGAGGGAATAAATCTTGTATGTGGAGATTTTTTAAGTATAAAAAATAGCCTTGTGAGACATGACCCTAATAAACTGGCATATGTCATTATGAAGCTCGTAGAAAAAAATTTGCAATTAGAAGATAAATGTAGAATAGATGACTACTGTTTGGTTAAAGATAAATTAAAAAAAGTTAAATTTGATTGTGGGCAGGTATTATTCTGTGATTAAGGTACCGTAAAATATTTACTTACTCTTTTAAACCGTGTAATTAGTGATAGATCTTACGAAAGGTCAAATTTATAGAGTAAGTTAATATTTTACAAGTTCTAAGAGTAAATACAAAGGAGAAATGCATATGGAATTCGGTAAATCTAATTGGAAAACATTTGACCAGGGAATTCAGAAGGAATGGTTATTAACAAATGGAATTGGTGGATTTGCGTGTTCTACTATTATTGGTGCAAATACGAGAAGATACCATGGCTTATTAGTTGCTTCACTAAATCCTCCTGTTGCCAGACATCTAATTCTTTCAAAAATAGATGAAAGTATAATAGTCGATAATGAGGTTCATAATATATATTCATATCAGACACCAGATTTTATATTAAAAGGCTACCATCATTTAGAGTCATTTTCTCTTGAACCTCTACCGATGTTTGTATACAGGGTAAAAGATGTTTTTATTAAAAAAAAGATATCTATGATATATGGTAAAAACACAGTTGTAGTTACTTACAAGATAACGAACGGAAAGAGTAAATTAAAATTTAAGTTGACTCCACTTGTAAATTTCAGGGATTATCATTTTAATGCATCAAGTCAATATATGAACTTTTCACAAGAATTTAAGAATAGCAACCTAAAGATTAAGCCCTATAATCAATCTTCGAATATTAATATTTATTGTAGTGAAGGAAAGTTTATAAAAGAAGATCATAGCTTCTTTTTTAATATGGACTATGCAGTTGAAAGAGAAAGAGGCTTACAGTCTACTGAAGACCATTATATACCAGGTTATTATGAAGTAAAGGTTGCTGAAAAGGAAATTAAAGAAATTACATTTATAGCAACTATAGAAGGTGATATAGTTGAAAGAAATGGAATGGCGTTAATTAAAAAAGAGGAAGATAGAATAAATAAATTAACAAATGGATTAAACTTTAAAGATGAGTTTATGAAAAAATTAGTTGTTTCGGCAGATAATTTTATTGTTCATAGAAATTCAACTGATGCTAAAACAGTTATTGCAGGTTTCCCATGGTTTACAGATTGGGGTAGGGATACTATGATAGCATTACCGGGATTAACTTTAGCTACAGGTAGATTTGAGGATGCGAAAGAAATCTTATTTACATTCTCAAAATATGTGAAATATGGGCTTATACCAAATGTGTTTCCGGATATCGGTGAAGAACCGGCGTATAATACTGTGGACGCGCCTTTATGGTATTTTGAGGCAATAAGTAAATATCTTAAATATACTAATGATTATGAGTTTGTTAAAGATAGCTTATACCCTTCTTTAAAAGAGATAATTGATTCATTTATTGAAGGAACTAAATATAAGATAAAAATGGATGATGATTATCTTATCTCAGCTGGAGATGAGGGTACTCAATTAACATGGATGGATGCGAAGGTCGGGAATTGGGTAGTAACTCCAAGACATGGAAAAGCTGTAGAGATAAATGCACTCTGGTTTAATGCATTAAAAGTTATGGCTTATTTATCAGAAATGTTTGAAGGTAATAATGAGAGATATGTTAATATTGCTGATAAGGTCAAAGAAAATTTTACAGAAAAATTTTGGAATGAAGAAAGACAATGTCTGTATGATGTACTGTCATCTGACTATAAAGATGATAAAGTTAGACCAAATCAAATTTTGGCTGTAAGCCTAGGTAACAATGTAATAGATGGAGAAAAAGCTGAAAAAATAGTTAATAAAGTATTAAAAGAATTGTATACTTCATATGGTTTAAGGAGTTTATCTCCTTACGATGAGGAGTATAAAGGAATTTATGTCGGTGACCAGTATTCCCGGGATGGAGCATATCATCAAGGCACAGTCTGGACATGGCCATTGGGGCAGTTTATAACAGCTTATATAAAAGTAAATAAAGGAAATGTTAATAGTATTGATCCTATGGAATTCATAAAGCCTTTTGAGAGTCATTTAAATGATGGCTGCATTGGCTCCATTTCTGAAATATTTGATGGAGATGAACCACTTATACCTAGAGGATGTTTTGCACAGGCATGGAGTGTTTCGGAGATTTTAAGGGCTTATGTAGAGGATGTATTACCAGCTAAAGTTGGAGGCAATGGGAAATAGGTAATAGGGGATATAACGTATCTGTGGGTTTATGAGAGATCATTGAAAAAATTGGTGGGTTCACTAAAGTAGAAAATGTGTCTTGGGGACTGGTTCTTCAACACGTTTTAGAAGGGCTGGCACTAAATTAGGAAAATTGGGGTGTGTGTTTTGTCGTTTTCATCAACAGTAAAGAATAATTTGTGCAGAATGAGCTTAACTGTCGAATGTTGTTCATTGGCAGAATTAGGAGCAATATTGAGAATAAATGGAAATATTAAAAAAGAAGATGATGGTGAGACCAATATTACTATAACTACAGAAAATGCTGCTCTTTCCAGGAGAATATTTAGTCAAATCAGAAATATCTATTATGTAAATACAGAAGTAAGTATAAGAAGAAGTAATAGATTTAAGCGCCATGTTTCATATATTTTAAGGATACCTAGGTCTAGCGGTGCAATTAAAATACTTGATAGTATCAATATTGTTTTTGATTCTAATAAAAATGAATGGAATATAGAAAATTTTAAATTTAATAACAAAAAAAATACAGAGGACATTTGTTGCAAACGAGCTTATTTAAGAGGGGCTTTCTTGGCAGGAGGTTCAATAAGTGACCCTGACAAAACATATCATCTTGAAATATCAACTCACTCTTTAAAGCTTGCAAATGAATTAAAAACATTATTACAGGAGTTTGATTTAAATGCCAAGGTTATAAGTAGAAAAGGAAATTATATAACTTATTTAAAGGAAGGCCAAAATATCGTAGATTTTCTTAATGTAGTTGGAGCTCACAAAGCACTGTTAGAGCTAGAGAATATTAGGATATTAAAGGAAATGCGTAATAATGTAAATAGAATAGTAAATTGTGAAACTGCAAATTTAGAAAAGACAGTTAATGCATCCGTGAGACAGGTGGATAATATCAGGTATCTTAGGGATACAATTGGATTTGATAATATACCAAGGAATCTTAAGGAAATAGCTGAAATAAGACTTGAGTATACTGATGCCAATCTAAAAGAGCTTGGAAAAATGCTCAGTCCTCCATTGGGGAAATCCGGAGTGAATCATAGATTGAGAAAGCTTGATAAATTGGCTGAGGATATAAGGGATATGAGAGGATAAAGTTCGAGTTATATGGAACTTTATTTTTTTGTCGAAATAAATACAAAATGAAATAAAAGTTTACAAGATTTTACGAAGGAAAATTAATACCGATGAAGAAATAGATATAAATACAAATGCACATTTATAAAACCTGTTAAATATAGTACAGATATTTTATACAAATTACAGGAAATATAATACCTTAAACAAATAATGTGTTACAATAAATACAAAGTATGTTAATAAATGCATTTGATTTAAATTAAAATCGGAGGGATAGATTTGCAAATTAAATTTTCTAATAAAGGAACAACACTTATAGCAAAAATTACTGGGGAGCTTGACCATCATTCGGCAGATTATATGAGAGAAAAAATTGATAGTGAGCTTATAAAATCTTCAATTAAAAATATGGTTTTTGATTTTTCTGAGCTGACATTCATGGATAGCTCCGGGATAGGAGTAATACTTGGTAGATATAAAAATATCAAAAATCTTAATGGAAAAATTGTTATTTCAAATACCAATGCTCAGATAAAAAGATTGTTGGAAATGGCAGGGATTTTAAAAATTATACAGGTTGAAAATAGTGTTGAAGATGCTATCAAGCTAATAAGTTAAATTTATAAATATAAATAAAGTTTTATGAAATATTTTTGTGAGGGAGAGAATATATAAATGCAACCTATAAATGAAGTTAGAATCGAATTTTTAAATAAATCTAATAATGAGGCATTTGCAAGAGTTGTTGCAGCGTCCTTTGTTTCCCAAATAGATCCAACTCTTGAAGAATTGGCAGATGTAAAAACTGCAGTTTCAGAAGCGGTCACAAAT
>CAYYEC010000138.1:0-1308 GCA_964470745.1 uncultured Eubacteriales bacterium
CAAATGGCAGGGAAAGGATTTTCAATTATTGAAGTCTTATCATCTTGCCCGACGAACTGGGGAACAGATCCCGTTGAATCACTAAAATGGATTGAGGAAAAAATGCTTCCTGTTTATCCATTAGGAATATTTAAAGGTAAAGATTTGGAGGTATAGTTATGGCACATCATGAGATAGTTATGGCTGGATTTGGTGGACAGGGGATTATGTCTGCAGGAAGCCTTGTTGCATATGCAGGGATGATGAATGATAAACATGTTTCCTGGTTTCCAATGTATGGACCAGAAAAAAGGGGAGGTACAGCGGCATGTCATGTTATTGTTTCAGATGAGCCTGTTGGTTCTCCAATAGTTAATAATCCGGATGTATTAATTATTATGAATAGACCTTCTTTGGATAAATATGAAGATATAGTTAAAGAAGGTGGAATTATTATTTCTGACAGCTCAATAACAGATAGAAGAAGCAGTAGAAGAGATGTGGATATATATGAAATTCCTGCAACTAAGATGTCTTCAGAAGAAATGGGAAATTCGGTTTTTGCGAATGTAATACTTCTGGGCAAATTATTGGAATTAACAAATATTATACCTAAAGATGTTGTTATGGAGGCAATAAAGCATGTTTTACCTGAGAAAAAGCATTATATGATTCCAGATGAAATTAAGGCGTTGGAATTGGGAATGAATTTTTAAGAGAATAAAAAAATTTTTATTCTTAATATATTAATATTGATTCAAAGAAAGGTTAGGTTATCCAGATAATGGATAACCTAACCTTTCTTTGAATGATGAAGATAATTGAAAAACAAAAAAATTTATCAATATATGACAATTATATAACTAAGAAATTGATATTATTGTAATAATAAATAGGAAAATAAAAAAATTTGTAAATTTTTATTTACTCAAATGAGTCTAAATGGGTTATAGACAAAATTCTGAAAATAATTATAAAAAATTGTATTGACTTACATTATATATATATATATAATTGATAATAACATATTTTATAGATAAAATTATATAAAGTGTGTTAATATAAATGCCAGAAACAACACATTAATTATATCTGAGAAAGGTTTGTAAACACTATTATACAATTACACAACTGTTGAAGAATCTTTTGAATAAATATTCATTGTAAAGGAATGCCGGCCTTGTATATAACTTTTGCTTTGAACTAAAGACTAAATAGTGTCTGTTTCTGGGCGACTAAAATATTTGCAAAAGCTTTAAAAGTAAATTTAAAGGAGAGAAATGTATTATGATATTTAGAAAATTAAAAAATAGCTTAAGAGTATTTGTT
>CAYYEC010000138.1:1318-8808 GCA_964470745.1 uncultured Eubacteriales bacterium
GTTTTATCTTTAGTAATGATTTTTGCATTAAGCAATGTTTCACTAGCAATTACTGATTTAGGAGAATTCAATTACTGGTATTCAGATAGTTCTTATATTGGATTTCATGATCCATCTAATTTAAAAGTTTATGCTCAGACTGACCCTGATTTTGGCATGAGTAATTCAAATTTTTCAGCTATAATTAATCATGCAGTTACTGCATGGAGTGGTTTCGTAGGTACAACTTCAGGTGCAACGTCAAGCAACTATGATGTTGGAATATATGGGATAAGTAGAGAGCAGGCAGATTATCTGAATTATCCTGGTAATGTAGATGGAGCCACAGGTATAGTAAGTTCATCTCTTTATGCTTATGCTGGGACAAAAAAAGTAAGAAAAGTTGACAAAGCAAAAGTATATTTAATATGGGATAGTGTAGGTGCTGATGAAAATGTAAAAACGTCAACTTATACTTTAACCACGTGGAAAGGAGTTACTGCTCACGAATATGGTCATGCGATAGGATATTATGGGCATAATCCATATTCATCAACACTTATGTATTATTCGTCAACAGCAACAACACCGCAAAGTAAAGATAAATTACATATGGGTAATGTTTACTAACGTCAAAAACAATTGAAATTAAAATGGAGGTATAAATTAAATGAAAAAAAATAAAACTATTTTTATAATTTTATGTGCTTTAATAATTATTAGCGGGTCGTTATATGTTTCAAATGAATTCTTTTTTGGACAAAGTTCTCAAAATGCTATAGCATCTTTAGATAATAAGGAAGGCGATAAAAATTATGTTACCATTGAAGAAGGTAAAGTTGACATTGAGAGTATAAATGAAGGAGGAAAGGTATTTGCTCATTATTCGAGTTTGGATAATTATGATTCACTAACAGATTTGAGAAAAGCAGCAAACTTAATTATTAGAGGAAAGGTAATTGACGAAAAAGAAGTTAACGATATGGTTGTAGCCTCTACAGTTGAAGTGCAATCGACACAGTTAGGGACTCAGCATGAGCAAGTTATTATATACCAAATGGGTCAACTTGACGATGATAGCAATATTTTGGAAATGGATCAAGAATACATTTTATTCTTAAATAAGCAGCATAATGATGAACCAAACTCCTATTATATAATAGGAGGAGGAACACAAGGGAAATTCAAAAAAGAAAAAGATAAATTAGTGAATGATGATTTAAAAATGAAAAAAGCGCTAAATAAAGAATTTATAGGAACAAAACAATTTGACGATTTTTCCAATTGGTTGAATGAAGAGTAATACACATTCGCTCAGAATTAATTTAAGCGGAAGCAGATGGTGGCTTTCCTCTACTTCCGCTTAAAAACTATTTCACTTCCGCATATCGCTTTATCTTCTTTGTAGTAGTTTTAATAAATTCATGTTCTCTTACAGAGAAATTACTAATTCGTTTATACAAAGGCATAGATTTATTTACTAATTTAATCTCAGATTTGATTAGTTCGTATATCTGACTATCAGATGGACTATTTATATTAAGTTTTTCCTTTATTGCATCCAAATCTATAACAATCTGAGCGTTAACATACATCTCACTAGTAGTTTCATCTTCAACCCCGTAGACTAAAGACTCCTGAATAAATGGGCTTTTGTTTAAATAGCTTTCAACTTCCTCGGGAAAAATGTTTTTACCATTTTTTGTAACTATTACATTTTTCTTTCTTCCGGTTATATAGAAAAATCCATCTTTATCCATATAACCCAAATCACCGGTATATAGCCAATTGCTTTTAAGCACTTTGTCTGTAGCAAGTTGGTTTTGATAATATCCTAACATAACATTTTTGCCTTTAATTATAATTTCACCAATTCCTTCTTCATTTGGAGTATCAACCTTAACTTGGACACCTGGAAGAGATAGACCTATTGAAGAATCTCTATTGTTTTCTTCTACATTAACAGTAGCAATTGGTGAGCATTCTGTCAGTCCATATCCTTGAAGTACAGTAATACCCATACTTCTTAAACCATGTGACACTTCAGGATTAATTGCTGCAGCTCCGGAGATAATTAATCTCATATTTCCACCTATGCTATCATGAATAGATTTAAATAACTTCTTACGAAAATCCAGATTGAAAACTTTTAATAAAAAATTACTGAGTTTTAAAGCAATTTTCAATTTAGTTTTTAATCCTCTTTTTTTACTGGCTTGATCCCAAATTTTTTTATACATTCCTTCTATAATTAAAGGAACACATATGAGAATAGATGGTTTGACTTCTTTCATGTTTTTACCAATATGCTTTAATCCTTCGTTAAAAGATATAGTACAACCATTATATAGCATTAATAAAAAGCCGCAAGTACATTCGTAAGCGTGATGCAGAGGTAGAATAGACAAAACCGAATCATTATGGTCTAAGTATATAACAGAACAAACAGACATAATATTCGAGCAAATATTTTTATGAGACAGCATAACACCTTTAGCCAGATCTGTTGTTCCGGATGTAAATAGCAGGGTACTCATTTTTTCTTCGTCAACTTCAGCATCTAAATAAGTATGGTCTCCTGAGCTTATTAATTCTCTTCCTTTATTAAGGAGTTTAGAAAAAGATAGTGTTGCTTTTGTATCTCCATCTAAATCCATGTTAATAAAATATTTTAAATTTGGGAGCTTTGAAATCAGCTGGCTAATGCTTTCCCTATATTTTCCGGAAAACACAATTGCACTGGAATTTGACCTGTTTAATAAATTTTCCAGTTCTTCTATGGGCAGTTCTTTATCCAATGGTACTATAGTACCAACTCCGTTAACTGTTGACAGATATGTTAAACACCATTCATAGCGATTTTCACCTAAGACAGCAATGTATTTATCCTTTAACCCTAATTCTAAAAAAGCTGTACCTAGACAGTCCATATCATTTTTAAGTTGAGAATAATTAATGGGACTATATTCATCAGCATTTTTTTTGACCATAAAAGCCGGTTTTGATTTAAAAAGGTTTTCACTTTGGCAAATAAGATCCTTTATGTTAGATATGTTTCTTACCTTTATTCTCCCATTTTTCATACAAAATACCCCCCATAGATTTTGCATTCAATATAAAATATAATTTTAGACAAATCATTCTTCCAATACAGTATAATATCACAGATAGCATGTAGACTGCAAATGCATAATATTAGAAGATTCCTTTATATAATATATGAAATAATTTAAAAAACTTTTGTTGTTATAATAAATTTCTGCTATTATTAATGGATAAACATGAGGAGGAGAGGAAAATGTATTTTTCAGTATTAATTATTATTATTGCAATGGTTACAACTTTATATCTATTAAAAAAAGAGATAAATATTGGAATTATAATGCTAACAAATTGTATTTTTATTATATTAGGAACTAAAATGACTATACCAGTAATTTTCAATTCAGTATATAAAGGATTTCTATCAGAAAAGACCATAGGATTACTATTAATACTTATTCTTATAATGTCAGTTGAAAATGTAATGAGGACCAGTGGTATGATTACGGGAATGGTTAATAATTTAAAAGAAATTATTGGTAATGGAAAAGCAGCGTCTATTTTATTACCCGCAGTTTTAGGTCTGCTCCCTTCACCGGGAGGTGCACGATTCTCCTGTCCAATGGTAGAAGAAGTGCTTGGAGATAAAACTTCAAATGATAGTAAGGCTTTTCTTAACTATTGGTTTAGACATATTTGGTTAGATGGATTTATTCTTTATCCTTCAATAATACTTGCTTCCAGCTTAGTAAACAGATCAGTATTAAATATTTTTTTACATTTATTAATATTTACATTCATACACATAGTTTTAGGAATTATTTTTGAAGGCAAAAACATAAAAAGTGAAGTGGTATCAAAAACTAAATCCCAGAAAGAAGCTTTCAAAGGGTTTTTAAAGGGGATATTTCCAATTATTTTTATTATAGTATTATACATTTGTCTTCTAAATGTTACAAAATATGCATTGCATCTGTCAGCAATCTGTACGCTTATTTTATTATTTATATATAATAAATATAACTTTTCAAAAATAATAGCTACGATAAAGCAATCAATTAAAATTAAATTTATTCTTATTATAGTTGGTGTAATGATATTTAATCAATTTCTAAGTAACTCAGGCTTAATAGATATTTGGATTAAATCAATTACAGTTTATAATATTCCTAAAGAATTTCTTTTTGTGATTATACCTTTTATTACTGGTTTAACATCAGGTATTGCAGTGAGCTTTGTATCACTGGCATTTCCAATAATTATTCCATTGGGACTAGATCAAAATATATGGTATATTGTAGCAGCTTTTGTATCCGGGTTTATAGGTGTTATGATCACACCATTACATTTATGCGGAGCAATGTCAGTAGACTATTTTAAATCAACAATAAACAAGCTTTTAAAGAAAGTTATAATGCCTGAAATAATTATGATTGTAATAGTCATTTTGATGCTTTATTTTGTTTAACATGCTCCAAAAATAAAATCCATTTTTAGAAGGATTTTTAATTGATAATGTTGAATATATACATTATAATGCAATCGAATGCATTACATTGAGGAGAATTTAAATGGCTACTGCAAAAGATGTTGCAAAATTGGCTGGAGTTTCTGCAGCAACTGTTTCAAGAGTATTGAATAATGACCCAAGAATTAGTGAAGAAACAAAGAAAAAAGTATTTCAATGCGTTGAAAAGCTTGATTATAGAATAAACAGTATAGCAAGAAGCTTAAAGACCAATAAGACTTATACCATAGGTTTTGTTTGCCCTGAGGTTGCAAATGACTTTTTTATGAATATTGCTCAAGGTGTAGAAAACGAATTAAGTAAACAAGGATATAGTGTAATTATATGTAATGCAAATGAAAATATAAATGAAGAAGAAGAAAAAATAAGACTTTTATGTGAGAAATATGTTGATGGAATAATTCTTATTCCAACTTCAAATGAAGGAGAGCATCTTAAGCAATTTAAAAATGAAGATCGACCAATAGTATTGGTGGATAGGCTGGTTGAAGATTTTAAGGCTGACGCTGTATTGGTTGATAATATAAATGGATGCTATAATGCAATAGAATATCTGATTAATTCAGGTGAGAGAAGAATAGGCTTTATTGGTGGAGATATGCGCTTAACTTCTGCAAAGGAGAGATTTGAGGGATACAAGCGTGCTCTTAAGGATTATTTTTTACCTATTGAAGAAGCTATTATTAAATTTGGTGATTTTCATTCGAAAAGTGGTTATCAACTTATGAAAGAATTAGTTGAATACGATAATCCACCATCATATGTATTTATTGCTAATTTCTATATGCATGTGGGTGCAACGAAATACCTTATTGAGCAGGGAGAAATGTTTAAAAAGTCTATATCTATTGCAAGCTTTGATGATATGGAATTGTCTTCAATATTGGGATTTTCAAAGCTCAGGGTTAGGCAGCCTATGGTTGAGATAGGAACAAGGGCAGCAAAATTATTACTTAGTAGAATAAACAAAGACAGTTTACCTTACCCTAAAGTTGTAAGACTTAAGACAGAAATAATTAAATAAAAATTCAATACTCATCATAAATTTATCATATGATGAGTAAAAATATATCAATAATGCAATCGAGTGCATAAATAGAGGAGACAACTTGGAAGAATGTACAATTGGCAGTTAATAATTGACAATTATAAGGCTTTCATGCAGATTTGTACTTTGATTGAAGTGAAAGGAATGATCATTATTATGGTAAATGTAAAAAAAATAAAGGTTAATGAGCCAAAAAACAGATTACGTGGGGGACTGCCTAAAATAGGGATAAGACCCACAATTGATGGACGTCTTGGAGGTGTTAGAGAATCACTTGAAGAGCAGACAATGAATATGTCGAAAAATGCAGCTAAATTCTTATCAGAAAATTTAAGACATTCAAATGGAATGCCAGTAGAATGTATTGTTGCGGATTCATGTATTGGTGGAGTTGCTGAAGCAGCTGAATGTGCTGAAAAATTTGAAAAAGAAGGTGTAGGAGTATCTTTAACTGTAACTCCATGCTGGTGCTATGGCTCTGAAACTATGGATATGAACCCATATATACCAAAGGCTGTTTGGGGATTTAATGGTACGGAGAGGCCTGGTGCAGTTTATCTTGCAGCTGTGTTGGCAGGACATAATCAAAAAGGCATACCTGCATTCGGAATCTATGGGAAAGATGTGCAGGATGCTGGTGATGAAAATATACCAGAGGATGTTCAAGAAAAATTATTAAGGTTTGCAAAAGCAGGTCTGGCTGTTGCAGCAATGAAAGGAAAATCATACTTATCAATGGGCTCAGTATCAATGGGTATTGCAGGTTCAATTGTAAATGAGAATTTTTTTCAAAGCTATTTAGGGATGAGAAATGAGTATATAGATTTATCTGAGTTTGTAAGAAGAGTTGAAGAAGAAATCTATGATAAAGAAGAATTTGAAAAAGCATTAGCCTGGGTGAAAGAAAATTGCAAAGAGGGAACAGATGTTAATGCAGCCGAATTACAGACAACAAGGGAAAAGAAGGATAAAGATTGGGAATATGTAGTTAAAATGACTTTGATAGCTAGAGATCTGATGATTGGAAATCCAAAATTAAAAGAATTGGGTTTTGGAGAAGAATCTTTAGGTCATAATGCAATAGCAGGTGGATTCCAAGGGCAAAGACAATGGACTGATCATTTCCCTAATGGTGACTTTATGGAAGCAATGCTTTGCTCATCATTTGATTGGAATGGTATAAGGGAGGCATTTGTAGTAGCAACAGAAAATGACAGCTTAAATGGAGTTGCAATGTTATTTGGGCATCTATTGGCAAATACAGCACAAATATTTTCTGATGTTAGAACATATTGGAGTCCGGAAGCAGTTGAAAGAGTAACTGGCAAAAAACTTACTGGGTTGGCTAAAAATGGAATAATACATTTGATAAATTCCGGTCCTTCAGCGCTTGATGGAACAGGAGAACAGACTATTGACGGTAAACCGGTCATGAAACCTTATTGGGATATCACTCCGGAAGAAGCTAACAAGTGTTTAGAAGCTACTTCATTTAGACCGGCTGATGTAGGATATTTTAGAGGTGGTGGATATTCAACGGACTTTTTGACAAAGGGTGGAATGCCTGTAACCATGTCTAGAATCAATTTAATAAAAGGATTAGGACCGGTTCTTCAAATTGCAGAAGGCTATACAGTAGAGTTACCGGAAGATGTACATAATACTCTGGACGATAGAACAAATCCAACATGGCCTACAACCTGGTTTGCGCCTAAATTGACAGGTGAAGGGGCGTTTACTGATGTTTATTCAGTTATGGCAAATTGGGGAGCTAACCACGGTGCATTTAGTTATGGGCATATAGGTGCCGATTTGATAACTCTTGCTTCAATGCTAAGAATACCTGTCTGTATGCATAATGTAGATGAAAAAAAAATCTATAGGCCAAGTGCA
>CAYYEC010000139.1:0-8762 GCA_964470745.1 uncultured Eubacteriales bacterium
CTTCTCAATATCGTGCTTACCATATCTCAAATCAGCAATTCCTATTATATTGTATTTTCTATTATTTTTTTTATAGCATCTACTGTCATTATGAAGGACGGTAATACCTAGTGATTCAATGCTACTTATAAATTTATTTAACCCATTCTTGTTATTTATAAATGCAGTATAATCATGATTTCCGAGACATAAGAAGGTTTTATCAATGAGATTTATTTCTTCAATAAATCTAAAAAACTTTGGTATGTCGCTTTCTTTTTCAATATAATCACCAGTTAAAATAATCATATCCGGCTTTTCTTGTTCAAGAGCCGCTCTAACTTTTTTTGGTGAAACTCTAAGTAGACCTATGTGTATATCCGATAGATGAAGTACTTTCAAACAATCACTATTTTTTGTCATTTTTACTCTTGTAATTTGAACAAAAGATGCCTCAAAGCTCATATATATAAGTACTACTACAATCAAAATCAATAAAATAAATAAAAAATCCATTATTTCCTCCGGTCTATTTAAGTAATAAGATAAAATTAAGATAAAGATTTATGCTTTACCTATAACCTATTCCACCCATCCTACCCACATACTACTATACCAATTTCCAAGCTTTTCATCAATAAAAAAATTTTTAAAAAGTTGTTGACAAATAATCTTAAGGGCAGTATAATAAATTCTGTTGCTAAACAAAATACGCGGGTGTGGCGGAATTGGCAGACGCGCTAGATTTAGGATCTAGTGTCTCCGACGTGGGGGTTCAAGTCCCTCCACCCGCACCAATTGAAAAAGGAGTTTCATCAAAATGATGAAACTCCTTTTTCAATTGGTGCGGCAAAACTTCTAACAAGAATATTTGCATTACAAATCAAACTTAATAATATGTAATATACGTGGGTTATAATTAGAATGAGAATGTATATTCAATTGAATTATAGCTTAATTGTAATCGTACTGTAATATAAAGATTGAAGAACTAATGTCTGTATAATGAGGTTAAATTTCTCATCTTTAGCTGAAAACTTTATATAAACATAAACTTGATAGTATGTTCATTGAATAAAAGAGAGAAATTGGGTAATATAGGTGAACATAATGCAAAATTACAGGAAATCATCACATGTTTCAACCATCATATTGTTCTTTGCGACTCAAATTCAGTAATGTTTACGAATATTATATACGAGGGGGTGAGTTTGATTTTAGGAGTTTACTGACAATTGAGATCCAGGAATAGTCAGGTTGAATATTTGTCTAAGTGTACTACCCGGTTTTGCAGCACAACTGGTATTCCGCCTTTAGACAAGACAGGACGAAAGAATTTAGGGTTTGACCCAGGTATTACACAAGAGAGGAGGTTTGTAAGCTTGAGAAATGTGGAAGCCATTGGCGTGATAGCCAAAAAATAAGCACAATATGTCCAATGCCATAAAATATAGACTATTTTTATGGTAATATTTAAAATTTATCTAAATCACTCTTTTAAACATGTATGACTTTCTAAGATAAAACGAGAGAATATAAGCATTCGTGTTTTATAGTGCATCTACTCGTCGGTTTAATTATAAACTAATAAGGTGAAAGTCGCTCACCTTTTTTCATTACTATTTATGTCGCCAGCGACAGCGGCGGAATGGAGATTAATATGAAACAACAAAACTTTATAAAAACAGTAACTTTTTTATCAGTTATAATGCTTTTAGCAATATCACTATTGACACCTAATGTATTTGCAGCATCATCTATATATGATGATAAAACAGCTGAAGAAACAGTTCTTGATATGGGAATTGGCTGGAATTTAGGAAATACGCTTGAAGCGTGTGGCGCCGATCTACCAAGTGTTGAAGCCTATGAAACCTTCTGGGGCAACATAGTAACAACTCAAGAAATAATTGACGGTGTTAAAGCCGCAGGCTTTAAATCTATTCGTATCCCGGTAGCCTGGTCAAATCTTATGTCAGCTGACTATACAATTAACGAGGATCTTCTAAAGCGTGTTAAAGAAGTAGCTAATTACTGTTCAAACGATGATATGTATGTTATTGTGAATATTCATTGGGATGGTGGTTGGTTTGAAAATTTTGCCACAGATTATGATGAATCTATGAAAAAATACACTTCAATATGGACTCAAATAAGCAACTATTTTAAGGATTATCCCAAAAATCTGATTTTTGAATCTCTTAATGAGGAGGGCTGTTGGAACAGTATTTGGAATAGATACAGTGGTACATCCGGAGATGATAAGATAAGAGCGTATAATATACTTAATAATATTAATCAGAATTTTGTTAACATTATCAGGGCATCCGGAGGAAATAATACATCCCGCTGTCTTCTGATTGCCGGATATGCAACAGATATTGATCTTACATGTGATGACTGCTTTATAATGCCTCAAGATACCATTAATAATAAATTAATCATTTCGGTACATTATTATACTCCGGCTACTTTTACAATTCTTGAGCAGGATGCTTCATGGGGCAAGTGCGCAACTACATGGGGAACAGATGCAGAAATTAATCAGGTTAAAACTGATTTTAATAAAATGAAAAATAAATTTGCAGATAATGGAATTCCCGTAATTATAGGAGAATATGGTACCACCACAGTAAATAAAGAGGTGGAAAGTGTAAGACTTTATCTTTCAACAGTTTGTAAAACTGCTTATGATCTGAGATTTTGTCCTATTCTTTGGGATAGTAGTACTCATTATTCAAGAAGTGAAAAAAAGATTAATGATCCTGAACTTGCAGCAATGTATTTAGAATACAAAGATTCTACTCGGATTATTACAGTAAAGCTTGGAGATGTTAACGGCGATGATAGTATAAATTCTCTGGATTTCGCGTTGATGAAATCCTATTTGATTGGCAGAATTAGTGATTTCCCTGTAGAAAATGATCTTGAAGTCGCTGATGTAAATGGTGACAATGAGATTAATTCTTTAGATTTAGTTGTTATGAAACAATATTTGCTGGGTAAAATTGACACATTTCCGGCCCAGCAGTAAATATTCTTAAATAAGCTTTTCTACATTGAAACTCTTCGGGTTCGCAGACTTATCACTCTAACCTATATGGCTTATGATTGAAAATAACTAATTTTATTAGCGGAAACGGTTCTATTTCGATAATAAAATTAGTTTCATTATCATAAAAAATGAGTATAAGTTAAACCAAGTAATACCAAGGTTTAAACACCGTTTTACCTAATTATGACAATGTGTTAATAACTCCTAATTTAGATTTAGGATCTAGTGTCTCCAATGTGAGGATTCAAGACACTCTACCAGCACCAAAGGCAGGTATCCAATGGGTACTTGCTTTTTTTGTGTGGGGAGCGAGAACCCTGCTATTCAGTAGTCTTGAACATCTGTTAATAAATGAGGAAACTTGACACACAAATGCGCTCATTGTTTGGCTTTGGGGGCTATTAGAAATGCTGCAAATGTCAAAGACCCGTAACTATATTAAGCAAGTAAGAATAACAAGAGCAAAAGAATTACTAAAAAAGTTGATTGTCTTCTTGAAATGATATAAAATTAAATAACAAATACTTTTGGAGGACGATATGAAAGAACTTACAGAAATGTCAAAAGAAGAATTATTTGAAATTATTAGAATTAAAGATAGCGTAATAAAAGAGTTAAGGGATGAAGTTAAGTTATATCAAGATTTAATAAATCAATTTCAAAAAGAAAAAATTAAAGATTAAGATTTCTCATTTGAGAAGTCTTTTTTATTTGGTTTCTTGGAGTGAAATGAAAGAAACAAAAATGAATGGACTCGACGCCCATGAGTTTTTTTTGGTTTATTGGAAAAAATTTATTATTTATTAGACTTTATTGTTTATGTTATTTGATATAAAATATTATTATAAAAAGATGAAGGGGTGTTAAAAAAATGAGTAGAACTTTTGTAAAATGGGTAGCATTATTAACAGTAGCTGCTTTTTTTGTGACTTCAATAGGACTAATAGGAGTTTCAATTTTTCTTGGTAGGTGATGTTTTTGGGTAGAATAATAAGTTAGTATATATTACCACATCCTCCCATTATAATTCCAGAGGTGGGCAAAGGGAGTGAAAGTGATGCTGTAAATACAATAAAAGCTGTTGAAAAGGCTGTAAAGGAAATAGAAAATGATAATCCTACGACTATTATAGTTATTACTCCTCACGGGCCTGTATTTCAAGATTATATATATATATCTGTTAAAGACAAGCTATATGGGGATCTTTTGAAGTTTGGAAATAAAAATGTAAAATTGGAATTTAGTAATAATACAGTCTTGGTCAATGATATTATTGAGAATGCTAAATCAGAAGACATTTTTTCTGGTGGTTTAGACATATCTTTATTAAAAAAATATAATATCTCTGAAAATTTAGATCATGGAGCGATTGTACCTTTATATTTTATTGCCAGATATATAAAAAATTTCAAGCTTGTTCATATATCTATCGGAGGTTTACCATATGTGGACTTATATAGATTTGGAATGTGTATTAAAAAGGCTGTAGAAAAATCTGATGAGCAGGTAGTAATAGTGGCAAGTGGAGACCTATCTCATAAATTAAGTGATAAGGGCCCTTATGGCTTTGATATAAGCGGAAAAGAGTTTGATGAAATTTTTGTAGAAAGTGTAAAAAGCTTGGATATAAAAAAATTACTTGGCTTGGAAGAAGAATTTTGTGAAAGAGCTGGAGAATGTGGACTTAGGTCATTCATTATAATGTTTGGAGCACTTGACGGATATGAACTGCACTCAGAATTGTACTCATATGAAGGGCCTTTTGGAATAGGTTATTCGGTTGCTAAATTTAATGTAGGAAATGAAGATAAAAATAGAGAGATATTAAAAATAATAGATGAAGAAAATGTAATTAGAATGATTAAGTTAAGAGCTCTAGAAGACCCGTATGTGTCTCTTGCTAGAGAAACGTTGGAAAAATTCATATTAGAAGGTGAAATTAATCAGATATCTTCAGGTTTACCTGAAGAATTATATAATATGAAAGCTGGTGTGTTTGTTTCTATTAAGAAGAAGGGGCAGTTAAGAGGATGTATAGGAACGACTCAGCCATACAGAAAAAATATTGCTGAAGAAATTATATTTAATTCTATAAGTGCAGGTACAGAGGACCCAAGATTTGACCCAATAAGTGAAAAGGAACTTGATAGCTTGGTTTATTCTGTAGATGTATTGAATGAAGCTGAAAAAATAAATTCTATTCATGATTTGGATGTAATAAAATATGGTGTAATTGTAAGAAAAGGAAACAGAACAGGACTGCTTCTTCCAAATCTTGATGGCGTTGATACGCCTGAAAAGCAAGTATCAATAGCTTTACAAAAGGCAGGGATAAGGCCGGATGAGGATTACTCTATGGAAAGATTTGAGGTAGTGAGACATAAGTAAATGGGTGATTTTAATGCAAAATTATAAAAAAGCAATGTTCTATGAGAAACTAAATAGTGGAAAAGTCCACTGCTATCTTTGTCCTCACAATTGTGTAATTTCCGAGGAAGGAATAGGTGAATGTGGTGTACGAAAGAATATTAACGGAGAGCTTTATACTTTAAATTATGAGAAGGTTACTTCTATGGGTCTTGACCCAATTGAGAAGAAGCCTTTAAAGAACTTTTTTAAGGGTTCGCAAATATTATCAATTGGAACATTTGGATGTAATTTTAAATGTTCGTTTTGTCAAAATTGGAGTATTGCTCAAAAATATCCTGAGTTTATCAATATTACATCAGAGGAAATTGTCCAAAAAGCGGAAGATTTAAAGAATCAAGGTAATATTGGATTAGCTTTCACATATAATGAGCCAACTATTTGGTATGAATATGTATATGAAACCGCAGCGTTATCAAGAGAAAATGAGTTGAAAAATGTACTTGTAACCAACGGATTTGTTGAGAAAGAACCTCTGACTGAATTATTACCATATATTGATGCTATGAATATAGATGTTAAAGCCTTTAATGAAAAGTTCTATAAGGGTATATGTAAGGGAGGATTGGAAAAAGTAAAAGCTGCTGTTCAAATTGCAGCAAAACATTGTCATGTTGAGATTACTACTTTAATAATACCAGAGTATAATGATGACCCTGGAGAGATCGAGGAATTAGCCAAATGGATATCTAGTATTTCACCTGATATTGCAATTCATTTTTCCAGATTCTTTCCGAACTACAATATGAAAAATATTGGGCCTACTCCAATTAAAACTTTATATACTGCGCAAGACATAGCTTCGAAGTACTTGAAAAATATTTATCTAGGAAATATATAAAGGAATGATTGTTACTTAAATATTATAAATTCATTACAAAATTTTTAAAATTGGTTACATTTAGGTAGAAAAAAGGTTATAATCTATAAGTATATAGTTGATATAAGAATTAATGTGTGTGGGGTTTATATGGAGTTTATAAAAGGTTTTGATTATAGTGGAGTTTTTAGTTTTTTTAAAAACTTTTTTGGTTTTGATAGTCCGCTTGATATCTTAAAAGCAATTATTGATATTGGAATAGTTTCTTATGTAGTTTATAAGCTTATAATTCTTGTTAAAGAAACAAGAGCTATGCAACTTCTAAAAGGTGTTTTAGTGATATTAATCACGTGGCAGCTTAGTAGGCTTTTAGGTTTGAAAACTATCGCTTACATACTTCAAAATTCTTTTCAATTGTTAGGATTTACTTTTGTAGTATTGTTTCAACCTGAACTCAGACGAGGCTTGGAGCAAATTGGTAGAAGTAGATTTAAAGATTTTATAAAATTTGAAGAAGATAGTCTAAATATTAAGACTACTGCTGTTATTGAGGAAATCGTAAAAACATGTACTGAACTTTCAAGCAGCTACACAGGTGCATTAATAGTAATTGAAAGAGAGACCAAAATAGGAGAAATTATTAATACTGGGATACAATTGGATTCAAATGTAACCTCCCAGTTAATGATAAATGTTTTTACTCCAAATACTCCTTTGCACGATGGTGCTTTAATAATTAGAGATAACAAAATAAAAGCAGCTGCTTGCTTTTTACCTTTAACGGAAAACCCAAATCTTAGTAGTGAATTAGGTACAAGGCATAGAGCTGCATTAGGAATTACAGAAGTTTCTGATTCTATTGCAATTGTTGTTTCAGAAGAATCTGGTAAGATTTCTTTTGCTCTGAATGGTGGATTAACTAGAAATTTAACTCCAGATACTTTGCGTAAAGCTTTGAATAAGAATTTACTTATTAGTAAAAATCCTTCAAATAAGAAAATAAATTTGTGGAAGGTGAGGGCCAAGTGAATCGACTTCTAAATAAAGATATTGCTATACGCACAATTTCTATAATGTTTGCTGTTTTATTATGGTTTTATTCTTTAAATGTTGAAAATCCATTTGAAAATAAAACTATTTCGGTTCCTTTAAAAACAAATGAAAGTGTACTAAAGGATAAGAACATGGAACTTTTAAATACAGACTTTGTAAAGAATATAGATGTTACAATAAAAGGTAGAAAAGAGTGGCTTGAAAAAATTACCAGCAACGACTTTGAAGCTTCCTTGGATTTTTCGGAGATAAATGACAAAGGAAATATTTATGTTGCAATAAAAGGACCAGAGTACATAGGGAAAGAAGAAATTTCGATAATTGAAGTAAAGCCTAAAAAAATTAATTTAAAGCTGGAAAGTATAATAAAAAAGAATTTTACAGTTGAAATAGTTACTTCCGGAGAAATGAAGGAAGGTTATAAAGCAGTAAATATTAGTTCAAGCCCAAAAGAAATATGGGTTCAAGACCGAGCATCAATTGTAAACTCTATCGATAGTGCAAAGGTATATATTAGTATTGAAAATTTGGATAGAGACATTTCAGGTTTAAAGGATATTAAACTATTAGATAAGGACGGAAAGGAAGTTTCAGAGTTGAAAGAGAGTTTTAATAGTGAAGTTGCTGTTGAAACAGCAAAAGAAGTTCCTGTGTTACCTGCTATTACTGGAAATCCAAATGTAGACTACTTCGAGTTATATAGAGAAGTAAAACCAGACAAAGTACTTTTAACTGGAAACCATGATAGCATTGCTGAGATTGATAATATATATACTGAAAATATAAATATTGAAGATATTAGAAGTGATTTTTCACAAACTGCTTTACTTAACTTACCAGAAGGCATAAAATCTTATGAGTCTGTTAAAGAAATAGTTGTAAATGTATTTCTGGGAAAATATGTAACACAAGAATTTTCTATTAAGAAAGAATATATTGATATAACAAACGCAAAAATAGATGAGACACTAAAATATGAGATTATAACTGATAATATACCTGTTATGGTAAAAGGCAAAAAAGATGTAATTGATCAGATGAGTGCAACTAATCTTCTTGCTAATATAGATGTGGATGGTTTAAATGAGGGGATATATACTATTCCTTTAAAGCTAAGATCTCGTTCTGATGTGAGAATATTGGGTGAGTATAATGTGAAGGTTAATATTTTGAAAAATAAATTAGTGACACCTACTCCCAATCCTACGTCTGTAAAACCAACACCTGTACCAATAGCAACGCCAACGCCAACACCCATGCCAACACCAACACCTGCAGTATCAAATTCAAATGGGGATAGCTTGGTTAGTGATATTAATAATAGTAATTTACCTTAAATTATGTATATGTTACTTATATTAAGTGCACAGATGATTCTAGTGGTTTGTAACACTTCATTTTTATAATCCTATTTTAAGTGTTACAAAT